>UREB01000087.1 GCA_900546685.1 uncultured Eubacteriales bacterium
ACACATAGCCGCCGGCTTCCAGCCTGGATAGATCATATAGCCCTGTGATGAGTGCCTGTAAGGCCCTCGCCCGGCTTTGCACAATATCCAGATAGCGCTGTCTTTCTTGTTCAGGCAGTTTATCATCCTGCATAAGCTGTAAATAGCCTAGCACGCTGGTCAGCGGGGTACGGAGGTCATGGGTGATGTTGGCAATCTCTTGCCTTAGCTCATTTTCCCTGCGCGCATGCTGTAAATCTCCTTCCCTTTTGGCGCTGATCAGGCCGTTGATCTCCTTAAACAACGCTTCTGTATCCTTTTGCGGCACAGATAAAAGCAGCTGCTGCGTCGTATTGGTCTGCACGATTTCGCGAATAGAGCGAGCCGCCTGCCGCATATTGCGTTTGATCAGGCAGACAATGCAAATGCTTACCGCCGTAATTATCCAGGATATCGTGATCCAGAGCCATGCCATGCTATTCCCTCCTTTTTTTCATCATATCATACCGTAGTATAAACAAAAAGCGGAACCAGAAGGTTCCGCCTTTCAACGCGCCTTATTTGATCTCTCTGCGCTGAAATAGCGCCAAGCCAACCACCGTGGCCACAATGGCATAGCCAAGGCCTACGATTAAGCATTTTCCAAGCACATCACCAAATACAATGGTATTTTTTACAATACTATCGAACTGGGGCATCAAAAGCCAACTGCGAATGGTCAAGAATACCGGGCCCAGGAGCTGCGCCAGCCAGCTGCAGAACTGTGCGCCCAAGGTAAACATGATAAAGAATACCGAAATGCAAACTCCATTGCTTTTGATGGTAAAGGACAAAAAGTTTGCCACGCACAACGCCCCTACAAACAGCGGCAGGCATAGCACGACCCTTTGGAAAAAGATAGGAAGCGCCGCCTGCAAGACCATCTGGTCCCCCGGGCCCATCAAAATCAGCGTACTGAGGATCAGTACCGCCAGCAAAACGATGAGGCTGATGACTGCTACAATCAATTCCGCAATGAGCTTGCCAAAAAATAGGCTGGTTCTTGAGATGCCGAATGCCACCGTATTTTTCATCGTCTGGTTTTTATATTCGTCAGAAAATACCGCATCTACGATGAGTATTGTCATATAGACGCCCATGCTCAGCAGCGGAACGCATGCCAGTAAAACGTCCCCCAGCCCTATGTTTGCGTTGTTGACTCTATTTTGAAACGCCGTAACGGTGACAAAGAATAAGATAAATGCACTCAATATGCCGATTAAAATATAAGGATATTTACGGTGCCTTGTTTTATATAGTTCGCTGCGAATGATATTAAACATATCTGCTCCTCCTCTTACATTACTTGTCCTGGCCGATCAAGGAAAGGAAATATTCCTCCAGATTGGCCGTATGCGTATTGATGGAAAGCAAACCAACCCCGGCCATAGAAAGCGCCTGCGCCACCTTGCCCGGTGCGGACAAATATGCATACACCCGCATCTTATTATCCGGCAACACTTCGAACTCACGGCAGTTGAGCCTGCTCTCCAACGCAACGGCAGCTTTTGCCGTATCATCCACCGTCAGTTCGATAAACTCACGGCAACGCTGCTCGATCTCCTTGGCCGTAATCTCCTGGAGCATGCATCCATGGTCTATAAATCCATAATGCGTTGCCAGATTTGTCAGCTCGGATAGAATATGGCTGGAAATCAGAATCGTCGTATTCTGTTCTCGATTCAATTGTAAGAGGATTTCTCTGAATTGAATGATCCCCGTGGGATCCAGCCCGTTGATAGGCTCATCCAGCACCAAGAAATCCGGATGCCCCATCACGGCCAGCGCCAAGCCCAGCCGCTGTTTCATCCCCAAGGAAAAGTTTTTGAACTTTTTCTTGCGTGTATCCGTCAGGCCCACCATTTCCAGCGCTTCTTGGATGCAGCTTTTGCCTACGATGCCTCTCTGTATCCTGTAATACTCCAAATTCTGCTCCGCTGTCATGAACGGATAGAACGACGGCGTTTCTATCATTGCCCCGATGCGTGTCCTCATCCTGCGCACGCTATCCGGCTCTGTACGGCCAAAGAGCACGATTTCCCCGCTTGTAGGGTAGCTCTGCGCCGTAATCAGGCGCATCAGCGTTGTTTTGCCCGCTCCGTTTTTGCCGACCAGTCCATAAATTTGACCTTTTTCCAAATGCATATCCACATGATCCAGCGCCAAAGCATGGCCGTATTGCTTTGTAAGCTGTCTGGTTTGTAAAATGCTTTCTGCCATATTCCTGTCCTCTCTCTTTTTGGTTTACAAGTGTATTGTAAGAGGGCATTGCCAAGAAACCCTAAAGAAAATCTTAAGAAACTCTAAAGATTGGCGATAAAAAAAGGGCGTATTCGCCCTTTTGCCAAATGTCTAGTCATCACTCATTTTAAAGCCAACGCCCCAAACCGTCTTGATATATTCCCGGTCTGGGTCCTGCTGTGCGATTTTGCTACGAATATTGCTTATATGTACGTTGATGGTGTTGTCGTCGCCGTAATATGCTTCGCCCCATACGGTCTGAAAAAGGTTTTCCCGCGTAAACACCTTGCGCGGATACATCATCAACAGCTTTAAGATATCGAATTCATGGGAGGTAAAGGCCACACGCTTACCCTGGATCCGCACTTCCCTGGCATCTGTATCCAGGGTCATTTGCTTAAAGCGAAGCTTTCCCGCCTCCTGCTTATGAATGGAGAACTGCGTATACCTACGCAGCTGGGCTTGTACGCGCGCTATCACTTCCTCCACATCAAACGGCTTTGAGATAAAGTCATCTGCGCCCATACGCAGCACATTGAGCTTATCCTCCTGCCCTTTGGCGGATATGACAAGAATCGGCATGGTGTATTCGCTTCGGATCTGCTCTATCAATGTTTCTCCCGTGATCCCCGGCAGCATCAGATCCAACAGCACCAGCTGGTATGTTCCGTTCTGCAGGCAGAGCCCCGCCTCACTTCCGGAAAATGCAGAGGTAACCTCATATCCCTGTTTTTTGAGGATTGCAGTCAAAAGGCCATTGATATCTGCATCGTCCTCAACCACCAGGATCTTTGCTGTTTCCATGCTCCACACCTCCTTATGCCTTTTGTAGCATACCATCCCTAGAAGGATTGCGCAATGCACAGCATAGAAAAGTAAAGCGTGATTTAAGCATGTCTCTTTATCTATTTTTGGCTGCCTTCTGCCAGGTTCAGCATCTCAGAAAACCATGCCGGGTCCATCCTCTCCAAGAGAGCTACCAGCTGATCCATGCGTTCTTCTTTTCTCTCTGTCAGACGAAAGAGCTGCTCTATCACGGCATGGGTCTGGATAGGATAGGGATTCATTTCATCAAAAAATTCATATGGCGTTACGCGCAACAGTGCACAGATCTTAAAGAACATCTTCATCGAAGGCCCGCCATCTGGATTTTTTTGATCCAAGACCGCACCAATGTAATTGGGGCTCTTCCCCAGCATACCGGAAAGCTGACGTTCGGATATCCTGAGTTTCATTCGCAGTGCCGTAATTCTTTGTTTTACGTATTCAATTTCAGTCATCCGATCATTCGCTTTCTTCCTATTTATAAAAATTATAACAACCGCGTTCTAACTCTCCCTGGGTATTTCTCCTGGACAGCATGGAAACTGAACAGTATAATTATGTAAATTAGCAGATAATTTACGAATCTTCACAATATCAATGGGTAGTTAAATAGCCGGTCATCGTAAGGTTCGTCTATTCTGTATAGAAAGGAGGATTTACCAGTTTACTTCGCCGGACGTTACAACGGCAGATCCGGCCGACGCGGTTGATACATAGGCTTTGGCACGGTAGCGGTAGCCCTTGGTCGGCGAAACGTATTTCGTCATGGAAAGATAGTTGCCGTTTTTATTGGCGCTGAAGGATTGTACGTTTGTCCATCCAGAGCCATTCCACCGTTGCAACACTACATAAAAGTCTATGATATCCGCGCTATAGTTTGTCAGACAGGTAACATAAATTTTCATCTGTGTAGAGTTGTGACGTGTCAAGATACAGCCAGCTTCTGCTATGGCGCGTGTCTGTGCATCCTGTTCTGCTTGCTCTAAAACGATAGAGTCTGTATCCGCTGCCGCCAATGCTGGGGTGCCACCCAGCATCAGCAACGCGGCCATCATGATTCCCAAAAATTTCTTCATATCTGGTTCTCCTTTGCGTTTGGTTGTCGACCTACCTATGATGACCAGCCATATAGTAAGACGCTTGTTCGCAGCAAAATCGGACAACGAAAGGAGAAATTTATGGAAGAAAAATTTGAAACCCTGTGGTTAAGGTACAAAAGACCTATCTTTGGCTATCTATTGGCACATGCTTGTCAGCCTGCTGATGCAGAGGATCTGCTACAAATCGTGGCGTATAAAGCGCTTAAGAATTTTTCTAGCCTGCGCAACCCGGCTAAATTTTATTCTTGGATTTTCGCCATCGCAAAGCATGTGGTTGCGGATTATCATCGTACCGCTGTTCCCGAGTCCGTCTCATTGACGGACAAGCCAAATCTTCTCATCACACCGGATATAGCGAACGATTCGTTGACAGATATCATCATCCTAGATTTTCTAATGACATTACCTGCTCAATGGGCGTCTGCAATGTATCTTCACCTGTATTATCACGAAAAGCCGAAGGATTTGGCGAAAAAACTACATATGCGTGTTCCTTCGGTATCCAAACACCTGTATCGATTGAAAAAGGAACTGGAGATTGTCTTGAAAGGGGATGAAAGCAAATGAGCATCAAGCGGGTCAAACAAATTCAAAAGGAAAACGATAAGAAATGCCGTCTAGGTCTGGTTGGGCCTGATGTTAGCGACGAGACTATGCTTTCAGCCTTGCGAAAAGCCGAAAAATCGCTGCAAGTAGAACAAACTGCTTCTAAGGCTCGTAGGCCTCGCCTCAGACGTTCTAAGTTGTTGCTATTTGCAATGGTCTGCCTTATGGCTTTTATTCCCGTTGGTACTTGGGGGTATCGTAGCTTTGTAGAACCGGCCCCCTCATCTTCGGCATCCGGGCAATCTCATTTTGATCTTCGTGGGGATGAATTCGTTACACGTACTTTCGTAGCCGACGACTCCTCTTTGATTCGTAGCATACAGTACCAGAGTTTTATCATCACCATGATCGAAGAGCACAACCAAATGGGTACGCAGTTCCTCTTCACTGATCAGGAATCTACACCGTCTGCCCACTCCGTCCCCTTTTACGGGCAAACCATGCAATATTATGTGGACCATGACGGTGTAATAGGGCATGTAGAGTTTCCGTCTCTGCATTGCTTGCTTCGGATCAGTATGCCCAATGCGTCTGAATCTGAATTTCTCTATGTAGTTTCGCACATACAAAAGCTAGAGTAGGAGGAATGTATTTTATGCAACCCAAGGCACCGGACCGCGTCTATATTCTTACCCACCCCCACCTTCGGGTAGATAGTACTGTAAGCGAACATACTGCACATGCTCTGCAAGAGCAAGGCTGGCATCTAATAGGGCTCCGCTCTGCTGCATACAGCGATGGATATATAGCGGGATATATGGATGCGCTCTGTGCCGTGCTGTCCTTGATGCAGCAAGATGGGGCTGCGGAGGTGCTGCCGTTGCTGGATACGCCCGTCCTCCGGGCCTGGCCGGCTAGCAAACGACATAAAAAAGAACAGCCGTAAAGGCTGTTCTTTTTTACCAGCATCCGCCTTCGCGATACAGATGCATAGGATAGGATAGGTACTGTACCTCTTCTAGCTTTTCTACCGTAATGTACCCTGCCGGAGCCGCTAAAAGGCTGGGGATGCGGTTGACAATCGTAGCGCAGGTATGCTCTACCGTAGCCGGCTTTTCCACATAAAACGAAACATCCGGCTCTCCTTTGATTTTCCAATCGCACATATCCCCATCATCCGGGCCGTATACCTTTCCGATACACTGCGTTTCAATGACGGGCCCTTGAAACGTCTCCGTTGTTACCACTGCGCTCATCCCTATACAGTTTCCCTTTGGAATGGTTTGTCCCAGCGTTTGGGAATATAGCTCCTTATCATAAAAATAGGGGACGCTTTTTTGGCTTTGGCATTTGATGGTCCATCCCATTTTATTGCACAGTGCCTCATTGGAATTCCATACATAGGCCGGCTCCAGGGTTTCCGGATGTGCAATTTGGTTTTCAAATTCCTCTGGCGTCAATCCAACACCGTGCGCCTTTGCTAAGGCCAGCCCATAGTCCTCTACGTTATAGCTGACGGCCCCTTCGATACGGTCAATGCGATGACTGCCCGCCGCGACCGTAGAAACCAGATGAATCCAAAAAATATCCTGCATGCCAGAGCCTGCAATGGTACAGCCCGTCTCCTTGGCGATACGGTCCAGTCGATTGGTGACACTGGGCGAGGTTGTCCACGGATAGATTGCTTCCTCACACGTCGTAATCACATTGATTCCCTTTTGGGCGCATAGCTCCAAATGGGGGGTCATATCCTCCATAAAGCTAAACAGCGTCATCACCACAACATCAGCATCACACTGCGATAGCACCTTATCGGCATCCTTGCAAATCTTAACGCCCAACGTGCGTCCCAGCCCTGCAAATTCCCCGACATCCATACCAAGTATGTTTGGATCTACGTCAATTGCCCCTACGATCTCTGCGCCCTTTTCATATAGGTACCGTAGCGTATACCTCGCCATCTTTCCACATCCGTATTGCACAACGCGGATCTTATCATAATTTTTCATAACGTTCCTCCCTTTGCCCCGATGCCTCTGGGTTTACTATCCGCGTGTACCGTCGCTTTTATGTATGGGAATTTTCGTATTTTGTAGCTTTCCGTCTGTTGAACAAAAAAGTGGAATACGCTAGTATTATGTATAAGAGCATTGTAAAAGGAGGACTGCGTTTTGCTACAGCAAACCAGCGACTTTTCCAAAGGAACTGTCTCAAAAAATATTCTGCAACTCGCTGTCCCAATGATTTTTGCCCAGCTTGTCAATGTGCTTTACAGCGTT
>UREB01000088.1 GCA_900546685.1 uncultured Eubacteriales bacterium
CGATCTGGCGGCTACGCTACCAGGCGCTGGAGTGGCAGAGAGAGCCGGAGGAATGGATTGTAACCGCCCATCACCAGAACGATGTAGCAGAGACAGTGCTGATGCACGCAATACAGGGGACAGGCCTGCGTGGGCTGCAGGGCATCCCAGCAAAAAATGGGCGTATTGTTCGCCCGATGCTGGCGGTTAGCCATGAGGAGATCCGATGCTATATTGACGCATGCAAAATTGCACATTGTGAAGACCAGAGCAATGCGGATCCTGCCTATTTGCGAAACCGTATTCGGAATACGCTGCTTCCGCTTTTGTGCCGTGCATACAATCCGCAAGTAGTACGTGCATTGGCACGGCTGGCAGAGTATGCGGCCGAAGAGGAAGCGTATTTTGCACCCATAGTGGAGAATTTAGAGAAAAAGGCAAAAATCGGAGAAGAAAAAGAGTTGGGCGCGTGGTATGATAAAGACGTTTTGTGCGCGGCGCCGCCGCCGGTGCTAAGCCGTTGGGCGGGGCTAACGCTGGTAAAGCTGGGCATCCGTACAGAGGAACGCATGGTGCGTACGCTTATGAGGCTGACAAGGGAGCGCGGCGTTTGCGAGCTGGCGCAAGGATGGCGCGTAAAAAGCGGGCGGTTTTTAGAGATCTTTCGCAGCAACGTCTGCCGGATGGCCGGCCAGTTTGCGCAGGGCTGTACAAAAATCGGGCCATGGCGTATTGAAGTCATACCTGCGGAGCGGCCAGAGCAATATCCATCGAAGCAGGCACGGATACAGTATTTCGATGAGGATGAAATTCGCTGGCCCTGCACTGCGCGCATGAGGAAGCCGGGCGATAAAATCGCTATGCCGTACGGACAAAAAAGCATTTCGGATTTATTCACAGATGAAAAAACGCCGATGGCTTTGCGCGACCATTTTCCCATCATTGAATGCGATGGGCAGATTTTGTGGGCCGTTGGCGTTGCACGCAGCCGATTGGCAAAGATTACAAACCAGACCAAACGCATGATTGCTATGCGATTCACCTATACTTTAGAGGAGGAACAGCCATGTTGAGGGCGGACATAGAATCCGTATTGGTATCCAAAGAGCAGATTGAACAAAAGATAACACAGCTGGGGAGGCAGATCACCAGCGATTATCATGGGAAGGAGATCATCTTAGCCTGTATTCTGCGCGGTTCGTTTATTTTCGCAGCAGACCTGGCAAGGCATATCGATGTGCCGATGACGATCGAGTTTTTATCTGCCTCCAGCTATGCAAAGGGCACGGAAACCACTGGTAATGTGCAGATCCGACAGGACTTTGAAGTGGATATTTCAGGCAAGCATGTGCTGTTGGTAGAGGATATCATCGATACCGGGCTTACGCTGTCCCGATTGCGGCAGATGCTGGGCGTCAGAAACCCGGCCTCGCTGAAAATTGTTACGCTGCTGGATAAGCCCGAACGGCGTCGCGTAGACATCACGCCGGACTATTGCGGCTTTACCATTCCGGATAAATTTGTCGTCGGCTATGGGCTGGATTATAATAACCTCTACCGTAATTTGCCGGAGGTTTGCATATTGAAGGAAGAATTGTATAAATAGCGATTGCAACATTGAGGTTTACGCCAAATTATGGTATTCTAAATAGTACTATTTGTAAGAATATAGGAGGATTATTCCATTGAAAAAAATGATGCGTGGACCGGGAGCATTTATCCTGGTGCTAGCATGTATCCTGGCGCTAACGATGCTGTTTTCTCCGACGGGCACAATAGGCCAGGAGATCGAATACACTGTATTTATTAAAAAAATAGAACAGGGGCAAATTGGGCGCATACAGATCATGCAAAACGAGGTAAAGGCGCTAAAGCAGGATGCCACACAGGAGCAGATCGAACGTTTCCCAGACCAATATTGGGATTTTGAAACATATTTACCCAGTATCCCGGTGTTCATGGAAGATCTGGAAAAAGCGCTTTCGGTAAACCATCCGGACATTACAAACCCGCAGGATGCCGGCATTACGCTGGATTTTGTGCCAAAACCGGAGCAGAGCTGGCTGGTTTCCATTCTGCCGTACCTGCTGACCTCTATTTTGATGATCGGCTTCCTCTGGTATATGATGAACCAGCAGGGCCAGGGCGGCAACAAGGTGATGAACTTTGGACGTTCGCGTGCCAAGGTAAACCTGGATGAAAAGAATAAGAAAACCTTTGAAGATGTGGCAGGCGCGGAAGAGGAAAAGGAAGAGCTGCAAGAAGTTGTCGACTTCCTGAAGAACCCTAAAAAGTTTGCCGATTTGGGGGCGCGGATTCCCAAAGGCGTATTGCTGGTAGGCCCTCCTGGTACGGGGAAAACGCTGCTGGCCAAGGCAGTAGCAGGGGAAGCGGGTGTTCCATTTTACTCCATCAGCGGGTCTGACTTTGTAGAAATGTTTGTCGGCGTAGGGGCTAGCCGTGTCCGTGATTTGTTTGAAACAGCGAAGAAGAACAGCCCGTGTATGATCTTCATTGATGAAATCGATGCAGTGGGCCGCCATCGCGGCGCTGGCATGGGCGGCGGCCATGATGAAAGGGAACAAACCTTAAACCAACTGTTGGTGGAGATGGACGGCTTTGCGCCCAACGAAGGCATTATCATCATTGCGGCGACCAATCGGTCGGATATTTTGGATCCAGCGCTGCTGCGGCCTGGTCGGTTTGATAGGCAGATCACGGTGAATTATCCGGACATCAAGGGCCGTGAAGAGATTTTGGCGGTACACAGCAAGGGGAAACCCATAGCAGAGGATGTGGACTTGCATACTGTAGCCAAGCGTACTCCGTACTTTACAGGGGCGGACTTGGAAAACGTGATGAACGAAGCTGCCATTTTAACAGCGCGCAAAGGAAAAACCGAGATCCATATGCAGGAGATCCTAGAAGCGATTAACCGCGTTACGGTGGGCCCGGAGAAAAAATCCAGCGTGGTGACCGAAAAGGACAAAAAGCTGGTGGCATATCATGAATCCGGCCATGCGTTGGTGGCGCATTTGCTGCCAAACTGTAACCCGGTGCATGAGGTTTCCATCATCCCGCGCGGGCAGGCGGGGGGCTATACCATGACGCTGCCCACCGAGGAAACAAAATACGTGACCAAAAGCTATTTGCTGGATGATATCGCCATGGCGCTGGGCGGCCGGGCAGCTGAGGAAATTATGCTGGGCGAAATTTCGACGGGCGCCTATTCCGATCTAAAGCATGCGACCAGCAATGCGCGCAGAATGGTGCGCGAATATGGCATGAGCGAAAAGATCGGCTCGGTATTTTACGGAGACAGCGACCAGGAAGTATTCTTGGGCCGTGATTTTGGACATCAAAAATCTTACTCCGAAAAGGTTGCGGCGGACATTGATGAGGAAGTGCGCAGCATCTTGGACAATGCTATGGAAACGGCATTGAGCCTGATCCGCACCCATAAGGACAAGATGGAGGAATTGGCAGAACAGCTTATCGTGAAAGAAAAGCTGACTGCCGAGGAATTTGAGCAGATTATGGAAGGAAAATTGCCCGAAGCAGCGGGCGCTGATGAACAAAACCATAAAGCTGCGCTTACGGAAGGGACGGCGCAGGAGGAAGAGAAACAGGACCAGACGCCTGAAGCTTAAAGAAAGGCAGCCATTTTAGAATGGCTGCCTTTTTGAATGGCGCGAAAAACGCAGAAATGCGTGTATGTTTGGTTGAATGAAAACCGTTTAGATGTTACAATGTTTATAATGCTAGAGAAGGGCGCTGATGAGAATGCACGCAAACGGAGACGTTAAGATTTTTGCTGGCTCGACAGGAAGACCTTTTGCACGCCGGATGTGCGAATACATTGGATGTGAGTTAGGCGATAGCGAGGTCATTACGTTTTCAGACGGTAATATTTTTGTTCGGATCAAGGAAACCGTACGCGACAAGGACGTATACATTGTACAACCGATCGGCTTGAACCCAAACAACGAGTTTGTAGAGATTTTATTTTGGATGGATGCGATGAAGCGTGCGAGCGCAAATTCGGTCACGGCAGTTATTCCCTATTTTGGGTATGCAAAGGGGGATAAAAAGGACGAGCCCCGTGTCTCCATTCGTGCCAGGGTCTGCGCAGATGCCATTGAGCAGGCTGGGGCGGATCGTGTGGTAACGATGGATCTTCATGCGCCGCAGGTGCAGGGCTTTTTCAAAAAGCCGAGCGATCATCTGTATTCCAAACCCATGTTGTGTGAATATGTTAAGTCGCTGGGCATCACAGACAATTTGGTGGTGGTTTCTCCGGATGCGGGCTTTGCCAAGGATGCCAGAGGCTATGCCGATTATTTGGGGCTGCCGGTGGCCATTGGGGATAAAACGCGCTATGCACATGATGAGAAGGCCAAGGTATTGGATGTCATTGGCCATGTAGAGGGTAAGGATTGCCTGATTGTAGACGACTTTACCATCTCCGGCGGAACGCTGGTAGAGATAGCAGAAGCACTCAAGAGCAAGGGCGCAAATCATATTTATGCCTGCCTATCGCATGTTTTGATTCGCGAAAAAGGGGTACAGGCCATTGAAAACAGCCCTATTGAAATGCTGATTTCTACGGATAGCGTAGAGAATCCGTTTATTCGGAAATGTAAAAAGATTCATCTGATTTCCGTAGCGCCGCTGTTTGCAGAGACGGTGTTGCGCATCAACAATAGGGAGAGCGTAAGCCCGCTATTCAGCAAGGTGCCGATGAAGATCATTGAGCATATCGGAGAAGAAGTGTAAGGACGGCAAAGGGCCCTGCAGCGTTGCAGGGCCCTTTTTTGATGCGCCTTATTGGGTCTGTACATTGGATACATTGCCGTGAACAATATAAAATCAAGTTGTCTAGTGCATAAAACAAAAAAAGAGCAAGCTCTGCTTGCTCTTAAATTTTTTAGGATTTATGTGTATCGTCAAATACACGCATACGGGCCAGAGCGCGGGCAATAGAGGCTTTGGCACGAACAAAATCCCGATGACTCTTTTGATGCTGCATCCTGCGTTTGGCACGCTCTAGAGCGTCTTCAGCACGCCTTCGATCTATTTCATCCGGCCATTCTGCCGTCTGCACCAGCATATGTGCGGCGCCTAGAAAGATTTCAATAAACCCATTGGAGATAAACACTTCGCTCCATTCTCCATGACGACGTATTCGAAGAGGACCTGCTACGATGGCAGCAGCCAAATCCGCATGGTGCGGCATGACACCCATTTCGCCGTCGCTGGTATTGAAAATGATCATCTCCACCTGATCCTGCATAAAAACGCGTTCCGGCGTTACGATCTCCAACAAAAAGGTATCGGCCATTTACGCCATCTCCTCATCGCGTGCTTTTTTGCGTACGTCATCAATATTACCGGCTTGATAGAAGGCTTGCTCGGGCAGATCATCACACTTGCCGTCCACGATCTGAGCAAAGGACTCAATGGTATCGCCGATTGGCACATATTGACCGGGCACGCCGGTGAACACCTCTGCCATAAACATCGGTTGAGATAAAAAACGTTGGATACGACGTGCACGATGAATGGCGATACGATCCTCTTCAGCGAGCTCATCCATACCGAGAATGGCCAAAATATCCTGCAATTCACGATACCGCTGCAATAGCCTTTGCACTTCCCGGGCCACGCGATAGTGCTCCTGGCCGACAATATGAGGATCCAAGATGCGTGAGCTGGATTCCAAGGGATCCACGGAAGGATAAATGCCCATTTCTACGATGCGGCGGGAAAGCACAGTCGTAGCATCCAGATGAGTGAAGGTCGTCGCTGGAGCCGGGTCTGTTAGGTCATCGGCTGGCACATACACAGCCTGCACGGAAGTAATAGAGCCTTGGGTAGTAGAGGTGATACGCTCCTCTAATTCACCTAGCTCGGTAGCGAGAGTGGGCTGATAGCCTACCGCAGAGGGAAGGCGGCCCAACAGCGCAGAAACCTCAGAGCCGGCCTGCACATAACGGAAGATGTTATCGATAAACAACAGCATATTTTGGTGCTGCACATCACGGAAATATTCTGCCATGGTAAGCCCAGTCAACGCTACACGCATACGGGCCCCCGGCGGCTCATTCATCTGGCCAAAGGCTAGGGCAGTTTTTTCCAAAACACCGGTGCGCTCCATCTCCTGCATCAGGTCGTTGCCTTCGCGAGAGCGCTCCCCTACGCCGGCAAAGATGGACATACCGCCATGCGAAGAAGCAACATTATGGATCAGTTCCATAATTAGTACGGTCTTTCCAACACCGGCGCCGCCGAACAGGCCGATTTTGCCGCCTCTGGCATAAGGGGCCAGCAAATCGATGACCTTTATCCCAGTTTCAAACATTTGCGTGGACGGCGTCTGGTCTGCCAGCGGTGGCGGGGCCTGATGGATGCTGTGCCGTTCCGCTTGGATGGGCCCTTTGCCGTCAATGGGTTCGCCCAAGGCATTTACGGTACGCCCAAGCACGGCTTCGCCGACCGGAACGCTGATGGGGCCGCCAGTATCTTCTACCGGCTGACCAACGTACATGCCTTCTGTGGCCCCCAATGCGATACACCGTACCCTGCCATCCCCCTGATGGGAGACAACCTCAAGGGGTACGGGTTTGTTTTTATCAGACAGTGCATATAGCAATTGATGCTGCGGAGGCGGCGTTTCAAACCATACGTCCGCAACGGGACCTACCACAGATACCAATTTACCAAATTCATTCATGTTATTCTCCTCCTGCTGCCATGCCGCCCATGATTTCGGTGATTTCTTGTGTAATGGCATCTTGGCGTGCACGGTTATATTGGAGGTTCAGGGTATGCAGCATTTCGTCCGCATTGTTTGTGGCGGCGTCCATGGCCGCCATACGGGCACATTGCTCGCTGGCAAAGGCCTGGATCAATGTTGCATACACTTGGCCTACGACGTATTGAGGCACCAGATTTTCCAAAACGGTTTGTGCGTCCGGCTCAAAGATAAACGAGCCGGG
>UREB01000089.1 GCA_900546685.1 uncultured Eubacteriales bacterium
CAGATACCATGACCCAGGAAGCGCAGAATTGTCTGCTCAAAACCCTGGAAGAACCGCCAGAAAACACGATTTTCGGCTTATTTTGCACACAGCCCGGCTTTTTATTGGAAACCGTGCGCTCCCGCTGCGTACAGTTGCGGGAAACCGGGCAAACCCAGTATAATGAAAAGGAAGAGGCTGTTTCCATCACAGAATTTTTTAAGGCATTGTCCTTAGAACAAGCAAAACAGCGTTTTCCGGATAAAAAGGAGGCCGCTTTGGTATGCCTGGCTCAGTGGATGGACAGCGTTTCTTGGATGCTGCATCAATCGGCGCGTCCCCATCCCTTTGCAAAGGCCTCCGATACGCAGATCGCTGTTTTATCGGATCTGATCACCCAGGCATATAAAATGGTTTACGCCAATGTCTCGGCCAAAATGGCCGCTGAATGGCTTTGGTTAAAATGGAAAGAGGAAATGGAATGAAAACCGTAGTAGGGGTTCAATTTTATAAATCCAATAAAGTCTATTATTTTTCCCCCAACCGCGTTGCCTGCCAAGTGGGCGATGATGTTGTAGTAGAAACCGCCCGGGGGGCGGAAATCGCCCGTGTGGCGCAGGGGCCCATGGAAGTGGAGGAGGATAAGATTGTTCCTCCGCTGAAAAATGTGCTGCGCCTTGTTACACAGAAGGACAGGGCCCAGCAGGAGAAAAACAGAAAACAAGAAGCCGCTGCCTTGGCTGTGTTTGAAAAGAAAATTGCAGACCATGAACTTGTCATGAAACCAGTCAGCGTAGAATATGGTTTTGACGGCAGCAATATCACGTTTTTCTTTACTGCGGACGGTCGGGTGGATTTTCGCGAGCTGGTCAAAGACCTGGCCCATCATTTCCGCACCCGGATTGAGCTGCGCCAGATCGGCGTCAGAGACGAGGCAAAGCTGCTCGGCGGCCTTGGCAAATGCGGATGCCCGGTATGCTGCCAGCGCTTTTTGCCGGAGTTTTCGCCCGTATCCATCAAAATGGCCAAGGAGCAAAACATTTCTCTGAATCCTACCAAGATCAGCGGCCTATGCGGTCGGCTGATGTGTTGCTTGAATTATGAGCAGCCGTATTACGAAGAAATGCGCAAAAAGCTGCCCCGCAACGGCAGCAACGTAAAAACGCCGGACGGCATCGGCGTTGCGATGGAAAGCAATCCGATATCCCTTTTGGTGAAGGTGAAGATTCAAAAGCCGGACGATACCTTTGAAATACGAGAATACAAGCTCAAAGAGATTAGCTTTGAGCGCACCCGCCCGCCCAAAAAGCAAGAGAACAAGCCAAAAAAACAAGAAAAGAAACCGCAGGACGGGGAAAAGAAACAAAAAAAACAAACACAAAACGACAAACATTGACGTTCCTACTTGCAAAGAACAAAAAGCGTGGTACAATAAGGTAAGATTTTAATGAGGAGGTGTTTCCAAATGGCATATAAGATCACTGATTCTTGTGTGGCTTGTGGAACCTGCGCTGGCGAATGTCCCGTGGGCGCGATCAAAGAAGGCCCGATTTATGAAATCAATCCTGACGAATGTCTGTCCTGCGGTGCATGTGCAGGCGCTTGCCCGGTAGGTGCGATTCAAGAAGGCTAAGTCCTATATAAAAAAAGAGCCGTGAAGGCTCTTTTTTTGTTTGTGTAGGTTTTATAAATAGGATATGATAGACACACGGGGAGGAAGCGCAATGGAAACCCAAATGCTTTTGTATTTAAAACAAGCGCAGGCCGCTATGCACAATGCCTATACGCCTTATTCTCATTTTCGCGTGGGCGCCTGTCTGGTTTGTGAGGACGGCTCTGTGTATACCGGATGCAATATAGAAAATGCATCGTATGGTGTCACAATCTGCGCAGAGCGTGTAGCACTCTTTAAGGCTGTTTCAGAGGGAAAACGTACATTTTCTCTGCTTGCGCTGACTTCGGATAGCGAAGAGATTACCTATCCTTGCGGCATATGCCGACAAGCGCTCAGTGAGTTTGCCCCGCATCTTACGATTGTGTGTGCTTCAAGTCAGCTAACGGATGCCAAAATCCATTTCCTTGATCAGCTGCTGCCCCATAGTTTTTCCAAAGAGGATTTTTGTGTATGACGACGTTGATTCATCCTGGGGAACGGCTGGATGAGCTTCACCCCTACGGCCTGTTTATTTTACAGCATCCGGATGCGTTTCGTTTTGGCACGGACGCCGTGCTGCTGGCCCATTTTGCCAGAGCAAAAAAACAGCACCGTGTTTTGGACCTCGGCACAGGTACCGGCATTCTGCCTTTGCTGATGACCGCTTTGTTTCATCCAAAGCACATTACAGGCATCGAAATACAGCCCAACATGGCGGATATGGCGCAGCGCAGCGTTGGCTACAACGATCTGGCCTCCTCTATCGATATTGTAACCGGTGATTACACCAAGCCGCAGACGCTGCACGCCTTGGGGATATACGACGTGGTGGTATGCAATCCGCCCTATGGAAAGCTGGGGCATGGTGAATGCAGTGTAGATGCGCCGCATGCCTTGGCACGGTTTGAGATTTGCGCAGATTTTTCAGAGATCTGCCAATCTGCGCAAATGGCGCTGACAAGCATGGGACATTTTTTCTGCATCCACCAAACCATCCGGCTGATGGAGCTGCTGGATACTCTGCATCATAGCCATTTGGAGCCAAAACGTCTGCGTTTTGTGCATGGAAATCCAGAAAAAAATGCCAATCTTGTGCTTATAGAATGCATCAAGGGCGGGAAAAGCGGCCTAAAAGTAGAAAGCCCGTTGTTTTTGACGGATGCCAAGGGCCAAGCCTCTCTGACCATGGAAAGGATTTATCAAGGAGGTTTATTATAATGCCCTCTACACTGTATATCGTGGCAACGCCCATCGGGAACCTGGAAGATATCACCTATCGCGCGGTACGCATATTCAAGCAGGTAGACCTCATTGCCGCAGAGGATACCAGGCATACCCTGCAGCTGCTTCGTGCGTTGGAAATTCAAAAGCCCTTATTAAGCCTGCACGAGCACAACGAGCAAAAGCGCATAGAAGAGATTGCCCGTCTTTTGGAAGAAGGGAAGGACATTGCACTCGTTTCCGACGCCGGGACACCCTGTATTTCCGACCCTGGCGCCAGGCTCGTGCAAGCGCTTGGCAAAAAAAAATATACCATCGTGCCCATTCCCGGCCCCAGCGCCGTTATCACAGCGCTTAGCGCTACGGGCTTAACCCAGGGCGGCTTTAGCTTTTATGGGTTTCTGCCGGTAAAGGGAAAGGAAAGAAAACAGATCTTAGCTCGCATCCATGAGAGAACACAAACCGTAGTGCTGTATGAAAGCCCTCATAAGCTGTTGAAAACGTTGGAGGATCTCTCTTTATATTGTGAGAACCCACTGGTTTGTATTGGCAGGGAATTGACAAAGGTCTATGAAGAGTTTGTAACGGATACCGCACAGCATTTGCTGCTGCATTATCAGGCCCATCCTCCCAAAGGGGAATTTGTGCTCATGATCCCTGTTGCACAAAAGCAAGAAAGCAAGGCTCCGGATACGCAGCGCATCATGGATTTGATGCAACAGTATAAGGAGGAAGGGCTGCGCCATAAGCAGGCAGCAGAACAGGCCGCGCTACAAATGGGCATTTCTAAAAAAACAGCGTATGAAATCGGATTGAAAATCTTCCACAGGTAAAAAACCATTTTTTTCACCCCTTTTGCTTGTTTCTCCGTGTACCCGGTGATATAATGCTGATGCGGCCTGAACAAGGCGTGAAAAAGAGGAGATTTATCCTCTTTTTCCTTATTTTATCCACAATTAAATCGTTTAAATTGAATTTTGAAACACTATTATCCACAGTTTTTTCCTTAAATCCACAGGAAAAAATTTTAGATTGTGGATAATTCTATGGAATATATATGGACAAGATACGGATTGTCCGGCTTTGATGAAGGAGGGGCTATTATTGGAAGATTTTACCTTGCTTTGGCAGCAGGTTTGTTTGGATCTAAAAGAGGATCTCAGCGATTTTTCTTTTCATACCTGGGTGGAGCCGCTGCACGCAGTGGCGCTGGAAAACAACCGCCTGATCCTCGTAGCCCCGGCTTCCAACATCAGGGAAAACCTGATGCACCGTTGCTATGAAATGATCGTGCATAAGGTAAGGGAAAAGACCAATCACAGTGATTTTCAGGTGGATATTTTGCTAGAAAGCGAATGGGGACAGCCCCAAACACCCTCTTTTCATTCGATTGAGCAAAAACGCCATGCCTTAAATCCAGCTTATACCTTTGATACCTTTGTGGTGGGTACGGGCAACCAATTTGCGCATGCGGCGGCTGTAGGGGCTTCCATTGCGCCCGGCCAAAAATACAATCCACTGTTTATCCATGGAGGCACCAGCCTCGGCAAAACGCATTTGATGCACGCCATCGGCAACGCGATTTTGGAGACCAATCCTTCCGCCAACGTCATGTATGTGACCAGCGAACAGTTCTCCAATGCACTGATCAGCGTATTGATGCGCAAGGATCCTATCGATGATTTCCGTAAGCAATACCGCGGCGTGGATGTGCTTTTGCTGGACGACGTCCAGTTTTTGGCCGGCAAGGGGCGCTGTTTGGAGGAATTTTTCCATACTTTTAACGACCTTTACAATGCAGGCAAGCAAATCGTACTTTCTTCGGATAAGCCGCCACATGAAATCGTGGAATTTGAAGAGCGCGTACGTTCCCGCTTTGCCTGGGGGCTAACGGTGGACATTGCGCTGCCCGATTACGAAACCAGGATCGCCTTTTTGCGCAAGCGCGCTGAATTGGAGCATCTATTGCAAATCGAAAAAGGAGCGCTGGAATATATCGCTTCGGAAGATGGCCTGAATTTCCGTCAGCTCGACGGCCGCTTTAACCGCGTAACCGCCTATGCCAGCTTGATGGGCCAGCCCATTACGCTGGCCTTAGCCGAGGCCGCGCTGAAAGATTATACCGCTTCACAACGCAAGCGCGCCTTAACGCCGCGCAACATCATACAGATCGTATGCAATCAATTTGATATTACCTATGATGATATCGTAGGCAAACGCCGCAGCAGGGATATTGCGGTGCCTCGTCAGTTTGCGATGTATTTGGTGCGTACCTTGACGGACCATTCTTTCCCAAAGATCGGCGAACTGTTTGGCGGCCGGCATTATTCTACTGTAATGCATGATGTGGAAAAGGTGGCGCAAGAGATCAAAAGCAACGCAGAAACCAAAGAAATGGTAGAGGATCTCATTGCGCAGATTCACGAGTCTTAAAGGAAAACCACAGCCTTTTCCTCAGTTTATACCTTAGTTTTTCATGATGGTTTTCCATAGAGCCTATGGATAAAAAACAAGGCTGTGGAATCACGTATACTTTGCCATAGGATTTCCAGAGATTTCCCGCAGGCAATGAGGACAAAAAATGTCGATTTCTACGTTCATTATGGGGCTTTTCCACAAATCCATAGTCCTTATGATGACGATGACGACTACATAGAGTACAAAACAAATACAAAACGAAACGGGGGTTTTTTCCGATGATCCTACAATGCCCATGCCAAGAACTGAATAGTGCAATGTCTACCGTGCAAAGAGCTATGCCCTCCAAATCGCCCATGCCGGCGCTGGAAGGAGTATTGTTTGTGGCAAAAGACAACGCTGTAAGCCTTACTTGCAGCGATTTGGCGCTGAGCATCGAATGCTCATTGCCTGCCAACATCCAGGAGGAAGGCGCGCTGGTGTTGCCTGGCCGCATGTTTGCCGAATTGATTCGCAAGATGCCGCCGGATACGGTTTCTATATCCACAGAGGGGTTGAAAGTAACCATTGAATGCGGCCAGGCCAAATACAATCTTCAGGGGATGGATGCCAGAGAGTATCCGGAAATGCCGCCGATGACGGGGGCACGGCCGCTGGAATTAAAGCAAAGCGCGCTGAAAAACATGATCCAGCGCACGGCCTTTGCTGTGGCTATGGATGAAACCAAGCCCATTTTAACGGGAGAATTGCTGGAAATTGAAAGCGACCGTGTAACGCTGGTGGCATTGGACGGATACCGACTGGCTCTTTGTAAGGAACCGCTGTTACAGGCAACCACACCAGTGAATTTTGTAGTGCCTGGTCGTTCTCTGTCTGAGATTGCCAAGCTGTTTGAGGACAGCGATGCGCCGGCCAGTATTTCCATCGGTGATACGCAGGCCATGGTGGAAATGGGCCATACCAAAATTATAACCCGTTTGCTGGAAGGAGAATATATCAACTACCGACAGATACTGCCTGGCGATCATCAAACGCGGGTGCGTATCCAGGCCCAGCAGTTTTTGGAATCTGTAGAGCGCGCTTCGCTGGTGGCCAGGGATAGCCGAAACCATAACCTCATTCGTTTGCAGCTGGATGAGGATACGATGACCATCACAGCCAACGGCGAAATGGGCAATGCAGTGGAAAAGTTGCCCATCTACTTGGAAGGAAAGCCGCTGACCATTGCGTTCAACGCCAAGTATCTATTGGATGTGTTGCGCGTCATCAAGGATGAGGAGATCCTATTGGATTTTATCAGCGGACTGTCTCCCTGCGTGGTAAAGCCGTTGGAAGGGGATCAATACCTTTATTTGGTGTTGCCCGTGCGTGTATAAAAAAAGCTCTCTTTTCCAATATGGGAAAGAGAGCTTCTTGTATTATACAAACAAATATGTTAGTATAATAAATACTAAAAAAGTTTTCTTATGCGTTGAGCATTGGTATTTTATATAAATATTTAAATTGCTTTTATTAAGGGAGGTTTTTATCATGAATAACTTTGCGTATTGTTCCCCGACGAAATTTATTTTTGGCAAAGGGGAAGAAAACAACGTAGGTCAGTACATGAAAGAGCTTGGCTCGAAAAAGGTTTTGATCG
>UREB01000090.1 GCA_900546685.1 uncultured Eubacteriales bacterium
GTGTTTCGGTTGGTCCTGTCCTCTGTCCGTCACGCAAGCGACGCCGATGATTTGATGCAAGTGATCGCCATTGAAGCGTACAAAAGTTTTCATACGCTGCGCGATCCTGCCAAATTCCGTCCGTGGATTCGGTGCATCGCCGTTCGTGTCATCAAGCGTTACCACAAACGCTTTTACACCAAACCGGAAGAATTGCTGGACCCTGCAAAACTCGAAGAACGGCTTTTTCAACCGAATTTTGCCGCCGATGCCGATGCCCGTTTGTTGGTCCGGGATTTCATTGAAGCTTTGCCCGGCAAATGGGCGGACGCCTTGGCGCTGTACCTGTACTATGACGTTTCCATCCGGGACATCAACGCGATGCTGGGCGGCAAATACACCACGACTTACGCCAACATCCGCCGGTTGTGCCGTGAACTGGAAACACTCTGTTCTGCGCAGGAGGTGACAGGGCATGAAGAATAGGCAAAAACATACTCTCGGCCAAATTTTCGCTGATGAACTGTATCGCAATGCACCGAAGGTCTCTAAAGCGCAGGCAAAAAAACAAGCGCATATCGCACAGATGCAGTATCGTTCTTCTCGCCATCCGAAGCCTCGCGCCGTCTTGCTCGCCTGTGTATTGATGGTGCTGCTGCCTACGGCCGGCTTTGCCGTAAAATCGCTGTTTTTCTCGCAAGCGGTCACGGTACAACAACAAACGCCGGCTTTTACCATCCGGACCGACGGCATTGCACAGGTTGGCCGCGTTGACGCAAACGACGGATACATCTCCACGACCTACGCCTATCAGGGGATCCAGTTTGTTTTGCTGGAGGATTACAACGATTATGCCGGGAACGACGCTACGCTCCGATTGGAAGCCGTCGGCACTGTCTTTTCCCAAAGCGTATGCGGGTACACGGCGCAATGCTATCTGGATGAAGACGGATTCACCGCCTATCTCGATGCCTACAAAGAACGGTGTATCCTTTACATCACCATTCCTTCCACGGATCAGGCTGTTTGTACCTATCTGCTGTCTCAAATCATTCAATGAGGGGGTATGCTACATGACCGAATCCAAGACCTGTATCCTGTTCGGGTTATCGCCCGATCCGAAATGCCTGGGCCTCTGCGAAGGTCTCGTAGATGAAACGGAGCTTGCCGTTGACGAGGAAAAATTCCGCAACTCGATCCGGTTTACATTGGGAGGACTCATTGCTGAAGGCTGCGACCATATTCTAGCCGATGCCGGGTGTTATGCGCTGCCGTATGTAGAATCCGAACTGGAGAAGCTATCCGTTCAGTACATCCAAAATCCCATTACCATTGAAAAACTATCCCTAGCTCCAGGCGATTTTATGGCGATGTTTCGCAAAGCGGACATCTTTCTCATTTTTGATTTGGACATTGACGCGGATCTCTTGTCCGATTTCACCAGCATTTTTGCCCGCCATACCGCAAAGCATGTCCTATCCGTCAGTCCCTGCGGGCTGATGACCAACTGGAACTATACTTAAAGGAGGCCGTTATGTTTTTATTCTTACGCCACGGTGCTTTGCTTACCATTGTTGAAACCAAGGCTCAGTACGAGGATGCTCTGGCCAGCGAATATGTTCCTTTTTTCCAGACCAAAGACGCCGCGTATGCCCGGGCGTTCTACCATGCCTGGCACGCGCTTTCCAGCTTGATTGCCGATGGGCGGATCGACGCCGGAACGCTGCCATCGGATACGCCCTGCGCGGCACATTTCCTTCAACTGCAAAACGAGGTATCGGCCGCTGCTTCTTTGCCGGAGGTAAGGCGCTGGTACCACGATCCCAAGGAAGCGCTTGAAGAGGACGACAGCTATATGGAAAGCGCCTATATATTGGTTAACCCCCGTTCCCTGGCATGCAAATCGGCCTTTTGTTACGAGAATTCCTGTATGCTGGAAGTGCAAGGGTTTGCATTTATCCGGATCGATACGCCGGACTATGCCGATGGGTTCCGGGAGGGGTTTGGTGAGGTTCTTGACGCGCTGTACGATATGCTGACAGAAAACGGGTACCATGCGATGCAAGCCCTGTTGGAAACAGCAGAATTTCAGGAGGCGTCCCTGCCCATCTCCTCGGAACGGTATCTGGACCAGCAAACGCTGAAAGCCTTGTATCCGGCTGAAAATGTGCCGGATATACATATTGTGGACGGCCGTAAGGGGCGCTCCCTTTCCCCGCAATCCGGCCGTTTTGAGCTCGGGTATGCGGACGGGCAGCGGGCCGCGCGCGTGTTTTGCCGCGACCTTCACGCCCAGTCCGTTTCGCCCATGTTCCTCACTGTGCTTTGCAGTGCTATGAGCCAATGATGGTACTGGCCCAGGATCTCAATCAAATTGTTTACACGCCTTCCCAGGTACCGTCAAGCGCTGCGTTCAAGGGGGTGATGCCGGACCCCGCGCTATATGCGCGGAATCTCCGGCGCCTGGTCGGGCAAAAACGTGCGTACCAACGTATGTACAATGCTTTTCTGCCACGCGCAATCGCGGGTGCGGTGCAGGATCTATCCATTCCCTGTATCGATTGGCAGTATATGCCCGGGTGGACGGAACCCCTGCTCCCGTTCCTGCAAACATTGCCTTGCTTTACGCAGCTCCATCTTTTCTATACCGCAAACGCATTCTGCAACCGGTGCTGTGATTCCGTGGCAGGGCAAGCCGCTTTGTTGCCAAACCTGGGGATTGCAAAGCACCGGGACTCCGCTGCTTCCTGGACGCAGCAAGGGCTTACCAAGCTGCGAAACGATGTGGTATGTTTTCTCTATGATCCCTATACTCTTGGCATTTTTGAGCCGAATAGCCCGCTGCCTGTCTCGCTTAGATATGCCCTTATCTTCAATGACGTTTTATACATCAATCCCATCACCCTGGAATCGCACTATATCCGGGGTACGCCTGCCCATCCCCAGGTCGAATTGCCCTTTTATCTACATCTGTAATATGCAAAAAACGGCCCTCTAAGGGCCGTTTTCTTCGCCTTAACCGGCTTTCTTTGCCTCCCTCCGTCTTTGCCGCAGATATTCCTTGTGCTGTTTGTATTGCGTGCTCCCGTCCCCGGCGCCTGTCATGACAAAGGCGATCTGCTTCCAGGTCTTTCCCTCCAAATATCTGAGGCGAAATATCTGTCTCATTTCGCTTTCTTCAATCGATTCGATAAACGCCTCGATCTTGTATTGGAGATGCAAACACCATCGGATGTTGTTTTGAATCAGCGTTTTCATGCTTGCAATCTGTGGCGCGTACTCCGCTACCCTGTCTGTAATGCCCTTGCAGGCCGGAATGCCCCCGATGATCTGTGTCACGCTTGTTGCTTTTTCTTCCAGCCTCCGTACCCTTTCCATCTGATACCGGATCTCTTTTTTCAAATACCGTAGTTCGTTTAGCTCTCTTTCTTCCATGTCTCTCTCCTTTGCTGCGTTCTCTTACCTAGAGGGCATATGGGAACTTATGTTCGCGTTTATTCTATCCGATATATAGATTCCTCGCAATTACAAGATAATCCCGTTTTATTCTTTCTATATAGATATTTAGGAGTATGCTTTCGATTTTACGGCCGTCCGCCTTGAATCTTGCTTTTTCTCATTTGACAGAAATGCTAAGTTTTTTGCCGATGAAGGTGTGTTTCCAACTCGTATCATGATGCGCAAGGGGACAGAAAAAAGGAGCCTATTTCGGCTCCTTTTGTTTCTCCTGTATGGGCGTTAGCTTCCCTTCAAAGATGGAAAGCACTTGCTTTCGCGCTTTTTTCAGCATCCGCTGGTTGTTGAATGCACTATCCCAGATCCGCTGCATCCGAAAGCTCTTGTCCTGTTGTGTGTATCCGCACCGCAGCAGCAAGACGGCCTCTAAGCCTACCTCCGCTTGTTTATATAAGGCTTTGGTCAACGTAGACTGCCTGTTTTGGATACAGTTCACCACGATGGTTTTGCTGTTCAGGTATAACGGATTCTTTTTGATTTCTCCCAGCATACGGTTATATAGTTCTTCCAGTATGGCTATTTCTTGTTCTTCCGTGTATTGCTCATATTCAATCACCACCAGCAATTCCGCGATATAGGCACTGTGTTTTCGATACCGATACCCCCAATGCACCTGGCAGCCCAGCAGCGTATCATGGTATATCTGGCTGTACTTATTTCCTTCCATCCAGGCCTTGCAGCATGCGATGAGGTCCGCTGTGCTTTCCAGGCAGCTGTCAAAGCGTTCCGGCACCTGTCCCGGGTCAATCGGCCGGTAATGCCAATATAGAAACATCGCTATGAAACCTGGCATAAAAAACAACAATGCCATCCACTCTTTATTTTCTCCATATTCCGCAAATCCCAATCCGACAAAACCAATCGTCATACCAAACAAGACTAGCCCAATAAGCCATCTTTCACACGCTTCGCTCCTGAAGAATCTGTGATGGATCAGCGCATTCCACTTTTGTTTCCATTTTTTTGTCAACTCATACCCTCCATTTTAGTGAAAAAAGCTCAGCATCCATTTCATCATATCCATCACTGCCTGAACCGCTGCTTCGGCAGCCTGCAATGCTGCAGCGTTGCCATTTGTTCGATTCCCTGTTTGGGAACCGCCTCCGCGTTTTGTCGACTTTGCGCTCACCCTTTCGCCAGGGGCAAATGCCGTGGTCTCTCCCCTGAATAAATCCGCCGGCATATTTTGCAATGCAGCTGCCAACTGGTTTGCGGTCATCTTTTGTCCATAGCTCCCAAAAATATACGACTTGAAGCTCTTGGGTTGGAACCATCCTTTGTTGATCTTATATGGTTTATAATCCAACCCTACTTTTTTCGTGACCCAGCCGGCAGTTGCGTCAACCGCTACATCCTTTCCTATATTCAGGGCTGATTCCCCCACATTTTCCCAGGTGAGTTCCTTTTTCCCCGATAAATAATCCCCTGCCTCGTTTGCTGCACTCTCCGCCGCACTGCCTGCCATGCTGGCCAACCTTGGCTTAAACGTGCTGGCAAAAACAGCTCCCTCTACAGCGCCGCCTATGCCGGCAGCGATCACGCCATCAAATTATTTCTCCTCTACAGGCATCAGCTTCCCTTCAAACATCGCTAGTATCCGCTTTCTCATCTTCCTCAGTACCCCTGTATTGTTGAGCAGCATCGTGTCGATTGCCTGTATTCGGAAGCTTTGTTCCTGCCCTACATACCCGCAGTGCACTATGAAATTCGTGAATCCTCTCGTCGGCCTATACAGCATCTTGGTCAGCGCTGCCTGCCTGTTTTTGATACAGTTGATGGATATGATCTGCAGGTTTACCCGTGGCCCTCGATGTGTACTTTGAACTGCTTTCCGGAAAATACTATCTAGAATTTTCGCTTCCTTCTCTTCGCTATACATATCTTGATAGGAAAGCACAGCTATGTATTCCATCAATGATCGATGGCGCATTCTATATCGTTGCCCCCAAAGAATAGATACATCTTCCTCCCGTTCAATATGGATTTCCGTAAACCGCTCTGCCTCCATCCAATCTTGTACGTTAGTCATTATCTCATCTGTGTTTTTCAATTCTATCTTAAACCGCTCCGGCTTCTTAGGTTTTATCGATGGTTTTGCGTACATCATGAGAAAAAACGCAACAGTTCCAGGCAATAATAGATTTATAAGCCACCACGGAGAACCATGAAACCAACATACATATATAAGGCATGGCGTTCCTATCACAAATCCATACAGAGTGCATACCATTATTGTATATATGCAGGTATCGCTCCTTAGAAAATGCTTCCATCTATTTTTATTCATTACTCCATCCTTCTTCCTTAACGCGCTCCTAAAAGAACTTTCATCAAACTCGTAATTGCATAAAATATCTGCCTTGCCGCCAATTGCTCCTTTGTAATACCTGAGCTCTGTTTGGTTTCATTCATATTTAATTTGCTTGATGATACTCCACCTCTTTTTGTGGACTTTGGAGAAATCTCTCTAGCCATATCTATTGCATTATTTTTAACCGTTTCCAGTGTTGCTGATATCATATCATTATACAATAGATTAATAGTTGTCTTTTTTCCTAATGCTCCAAAAACATAACTCCTAACACTTTTTGGTTTTCTCATTCCCGTATTCAAATGAGTATATATTTCGCCTCCAAAGCCGGCACTTTCTACTAAAGTGCCTATGGCTCCATCAACTATCACGTTTTTCCCTGAGTCCACAAGCGACTGTCCAACATTCTCCCACGTCAGTTCCTTTTTCCCCGTTAAGTAATCTTCTCCTTCATTGATGATATTTTCGGTAACTGAACCAGCAACACTAGCTACATCCATCTTAAATGTGTTAGCATATACAACCCCTTCTACAACACCCCCTACAAAAGCCCCTGTCACATGTTCAAAGACAGGACGCCCGGAAGCAACATTGGAAATAACCTTCCCAACGCCTTTTGCTATTCCATTAAACAAACCGGTAACAGCCTGGAACAGCCAATGCCCCGTTGGGTCTGTATAGTTTGTCGGGTTGTTGGAGGTATAGGTGTACAGGTTCTGCGTCCACGGGCTGTACGGGTCTCCACTTACTGTATCCTGTTGGAGGAACCGCCCCGTGTTCGGGTCGTAGTGGCGCGCACTCAGGTAATACAGCCCTGTATTGTCCTGTACAGCGCCTGTAAACTTCACATCGTTTTGGATGCTACTGACAGCTTCTTTGTTTTCCGCATCGTCTTTACCAAAAGCGTCGTACGCATTGCTCTCTGCGCGATACAGTGCGCCGCTTGCATCCGTTCCGATGATGTTGGTTACGCTGCCTCGGACATCGTTGTGATAGATCCAATACTGGCCTTCCGGTTTTTCGGCGTTGT
>UREB01000091.1 GCA_900546685.1 uncultured Eubacteriales bacterium
TAGAATACGCTGCGGGAAGCAACCTTCACCTCCGGCTCGGCAAGCAGTCGCCGTTCGCTGAAAATAAGGTGGATGTGGTAATTGGTCTTTCGCTTGTTGTGGTGGAGCGCCGACACACATTCCACATCATACCGCCTGCGGAATTCCTCCGTGAAATCTTCCAGCACCTGCTGCGGCTCGTATTGCGTATAGGCTTCGGGCAGGGCGATAATCAGTTCCCTTGCTTCAATACACTTCCCCTCTGCGCCGCTTCTCTGAAACTCCTGCTGGCTTTCCCTTGCGAGGTTGCTCCAAAAGGAATGGTCTGCGGTGCGGTAGGTGGCATAGAGGTTTTCCTGCTTGGCGTGGCTTGTGATATACGATATTCTTCCCCTGACATTGGACAGCTTTGACATCTGGATAAAGCTGTGGCGTGTCATAAATCATCTCCGTTTCTGTTTGGTAAAATGCGTTCTCATTTTGCAACCGGCTTGCCGGTTGCGGCTGTTCCGACGGCATTTGACAAAGGAGCAGCCAAAGAAAATTGCACCGCAATTTTCTCTGTATCACAGCGACGGCGGCAGCCCTGCAAGCTGTGATACAGGCTCCCCGCAGGGGCGAAATACCCGGAGTACAAACCGCAGGTTTGTGCGAGGGGTGTATTTCGCTCTCAAACGCCGAGGGCTTTGAGGACGGGTTTACTCCACCTTTCGGACATCATCGGGCTTCAGAAGATTTCTCCCCTGATTGACGGTCATAAACCGTTCCAGCGTGTCCCTGCGGATAATGGTCTTGCGCCCCACTTTGAGGACGGGCAGCTTTCCCCATTCCACCAGCTTCCGCATGGTATTCCTGCCGATACCCGTACATTCCGCCGCTTCCTCTATGGTAAATCCCATTTTGACTGTGTTCATTCTTTCGACCTCCTTCTTGAAATACTCATTTTGCAACTTCTGCATTGTTATTATACTTATTTTGCTATTGTTTGTCAACTCGTTTTAAGCCCATTCAATAAATTTTTACAAAGAAATATGCAAAATAGGGTTGCAAATTCAATCTGTTTGTGCTATGATAGTACTCGTTAGGAGGTGAAAGCCTTGAATGACAGGAAAATGCTTACCGCAAAAGAGGTAGGGCTGCGGATCAAGGAACGGAGAAACGAACTGAAAATCTCCATGCCCGAACTCGGCAGGCGTGTAGGCGTGAACAAATCCACCATTCAGCGGTATGAAACAGACGGGGTAAATCCCACAAGAAGCATGGTCATCAACGGGCTTGCGGAAGCGCTGCTGACCACTCCCGAATGGCTGACCGGCCTTTCGGAAGAAAAAGAGTATTCCGTCCCGACGCTCTGTGAAAACGAGCTGACAGAGCACATCAGGAAGTATCTGGATACGGTTACTTTCGCCGTCAAAGGGGACGGGCACCAACAGCTTATGACAACCTTTCTCGGAAAGCTGATTGACCTCTACACAGTCCTGACCTGCCACTTCGCAGACGCCATGGCAGAGGTTGACCGTGTGGCGGAGGACGAAGGCTTGAAGCAATCGCTCAGGCGGTATGCGATTGAGTCTGGAGCGATTACCGAGCGGGTATACCGCAAGGAAATGGAACAGCCTATCGAAGATATGAAGCGATTTCTTGACGGGATTTTACATATCTACGATGAGGGACGCACAAAGGTATCCATGGGCGACCTCTTCGGGATAGTGGCGGAAGCCGAAGCACGGCTGTCCGAAAAAGAAAATTCCGTGGCACCTTGACAAAAAAACAGGCCGGTTGAAACCAACCGGCGGAAGTGACACAACTTATTTTACGCACACCATATGTCACAGTCCCGATTGCCACGGATAGGAAGGAGAATTTTTATCTATGGCAAAAGGTTCTGTAAGGAAAAAAGGCAGGAAGTGGTATTACCGCTTTTATATCGAAGATGAAAGCGGCAGGCAGGTACAGAAGGAGTTTGCGGGCACGGAGAGCAAGAGCGAAACGGAAGCCCTGCTCCGCAAGGCGATGGAAGATTACGAAGCCAAAAGGTTTGTAGGCAAGGCGGAAAACATTACCGTAGGCGAAATGCTGGATCTGTGGATTGAGGAAGATTTAAAGCCCAGCAGCCTGAGCAACGGGACGGTCATGGCATACACGGCGGCGGTCAAAAAAATCAAGAAATACCCGATAGGCAGCCGCAGGCTGAAAACGGTCACAGCCGACCATTTGCAGGCGTTCATTGACTTTATGAGCTACGGCGGCACAAACCCAGACGGGACGGCCTCTCCCCCTATGAGCAAGGGATATATGCTCCAGTTCTCTGCGGTGCTGCAAGGGGCGTTCCGCTTTGCGGTGTTCCCGAAACGGCTGATTACCTTCAACCCGATGCAGTATGTACGGCTGCGGGGACGGAAAGAGGAAGCGGACATCTTCTGCGGGGAGGAAGCCGAGGCGGTTTCCCGACCGACCATTACCCACGGGCAATACCTGAAGCTGACCGGCTATCTGAAAGACAGGAAAAACCCTGCGCTGCTGCCCGTACAGATCGCCTACTACACGGGGCTTCGCATTGGCGAGGTCTGCGGCCTGACTTGGCAGGACATCAATCTGGACGAGCAGTACCTGACGGTGCGCCGCAGTATGCGGTACAACGGCACAAGGCACAAGACCGAGATAGGGACGACCAAGCGGAGCAAAGTCCGCACTGTGGACTTCTGTGACACGCTGGCGGAAATCCTGCGGGCGGCGAAGGTGGAGCAGCACAAAAACCGTTTCAAATATGGCGAGCTTTACCACCTGAACTACTATACCGCAGTGAAGGAAAAAGACCGCAGCTACTACGAGGTTTACAGCCTGCCGAGGACGGCGGAAGTCCCTGAAGGGTACAAGGAATTATCCTTTGTCTGCGTCAGGCCGGACGGGATGTTTGAAAGCGCCGGGGCGGTCGGTCAGGTATGCCAGAAGGCGAGGAAACAGGTCGAGGGGCTTGAAGATTTCCACTTCCATATGCTGCGGCACACCTACACGAGCAACCTGCTGTCGGGCGGGGCAAAGCCCACCGATGTGCAGGAGCTGTTAGGGCACTCCGATGTCAATACCACAATGTCCATTTACGCTCACGCTACAAAGGAAGCGAAGCGTACTTCCGCAAGGCTGCTGGACAAGGTAGTCGGCGGGGCATAAAAACTTTCCCTTGTTTCGGCTCGTAAGGGCAAAAACAAGGGAAAATACATGAAAACCGAGCATTGAGCAGGCGAAATGCCTTGCAAAATCAATGGTTTTAGGAATTTTGAGTTTTTAATTTTAATTTGAAAATCATACAAAAATATAAAGCCTCTCTCCTTATGCTCTTTCTATTTGAATGCATTGCTATCGGTTTGTCGTTGGCTACCTCCAATCTATTCTACCTATTTAATTTTACATATATTGGAGGGTTTATTGCGCTGGGCCTAGCGCTGTATACCAACCAATACCGCTATGCCAGGCTTGTGGTGCAGCTTGGTGTCGGCCTGTATATGCTGGTGTATCTAGGCTTGCTATGCAATGAGAATATGCAGATTGAGGGATTTTGGTATTATCTGTTTCTTGGCGTATTTGAAGCGGCTACCATCCACTATGCGGTGGCAAAAATATTCGGACCGTTGCTGTTTGGCAGAGGATGGTGCGGCTATGCTTGTTGGACGGCAATGATCCTGGATCTGTTGCCGTACAAACTGCCGGAGGGACCGCGCAAACGATTTGGATTTATCCGGTATGTAGTTTTTACGGGCTCGTTGGTATTTGTGGGGGCGCTGTTTGTGCTGGCCGTGCCGAATCTGGAACGCGTAATGTTTTGGAGTTTTCTGATCGGCAATGCGATTTATTATGTCGTTGGCATAGCGCTTGCATATCTTTGTAAGGACAATCGGGCCTTTTGCAAATATATTTGCCCAATCACGGTATTTTTGAAACCCGCGAGCTATTATTCTTATATGCGTGTTACGGTAGATCCAAAGGCATGCACCTCTTGTGGAAAATGCAAAAAAGTTTGCCCGATGGAGGTAGAGGTGAACAACAATGCTCGTAACAGAAAAAATGCTACGGAATGCATCCTCTGCATGCGCTGCGTTGAGGAATGCCCTGTCAAGGCATTAAAACTATAAGTTCAGAAAAAGCGACCCGGCCTTTTGGGGGCTAGGCCGCTTTTTTATTACCGGCTAGAGAAAGGAGAGACAATGGATAAGCTCTTTGGCCAGGCAATTTGTATATGTGTCGCTTTGTTGTGAAAATAAAAGATCGCATCTTCCGACTGGAAGATGCGATCTTGAAAGCGGACCAGATCCGCTGGTGGAGCTTACCGGATTCGAACCGGTGATCTCTACACTGCCAGTGTAGCGCGATAGCCAACTTCGCCAAAGCCCCGAGAACGTTTGTTATAGTACCATAAAAAGAAATTTTTGTAAAGGGGTTTCTTTTGTTTCTCTGCAATGTTTGGTATGATAGAGCGAGCAGGAAAGGAAGAGAGCATGAAACACAAGGGAAGGGTCATATGGCTGGGGCTATGTTGTATCCTGTTGGCGACGGGCTGTACACAAACGGAGAGTACGGTGCGAGGATTTGCCATGGATACCGTAACAGCGATTACCGTTTATAAAAAAGAGGATGAAAAAGCGGCGCAGGCAGCGCTGAATAAGCTGGAAGAATGGGAAACGGAATGGTCTGCGGACAGGGAAGACAGCGTGGTGTATCAGATAAACCATGGGCAAACGGAGACGGTTTCCCAGTCTACGATGGAAATGCTCCATCTGGGGCAGCGGCTGGAAACACAAACACAAGGGGCCTATACCTTAGCTGTGAGGCCCTTGGTAGAGTTGTGGCATATCAACGATAGAACAGCGGAAGAGCCGCTGCCGGAGCAAACCGAGATAGAGCAGGCAAAGTCTCTTTGCGGGCAAGCGAATCTGACCATACAGCCGCTGGAGAATGGTTCAGGATGCGTGGCGGTCCAGGAAGGGGCGGGAGTGGATCTTGGCAGCATGGCAAAGGGAAAAGCGGCGGAGCTTCTTAAAGCATACTTACAGGACCAAGGCGTGCAGGATGCTTTGATTGACCTGGGCGGCAATATCTGCACTGTGGGGGATAGTACCTATGAAATTGGAATACAGGATCCTAGAAACGGGCAATCGATTTTGGCCCTGCTGAAAGTGCAGGGAAAAAGCGTAGTGACCAGCGGGGATTATCAGAGGTACGTAGAGATAGGCCAAACGCGTTATCATCATATTTTGGACGCGCGTACCGGTTGGCCGGCAGACAGCGGACTGATCAGCGTAACCATCGTGGGCGAGGACAGCATGGTATGCGATGCGCTATCAACAGCAGTTTTTTTGGTAGGAGAGCAAAAGGGCTTGGAATTGGTGAAGGCTTATGGCGTAGAGGCCGTTTTGGTAAATGAAGATAAGCAAGTCTTAGTGACGGATGGATTGAAAGACAGCTTTACACTACAAGGACGGGATTATACCCTGCAATGAAACAAACAATGACAACAAAAAAACTAGCCCAGACTGCAATGCTGGTGGCCATGGCAACAGCGGTACACTGGTTGGAGGGTGTGCTGGTTCCGTTGTTTCCTGGGTTGCCCGGCGTAAAGCTTGGGTTGGCAAACCTATTTACGCTGTATGCGCTGCAAACGCTGGGGCGATCTTCTGCGTTTCTCATCTCTGTTTTGCGGTGTGGGCTAGGCCTGCTGCTGACTGGCGCGCCGGTGGGGACGTTGTATGCGTTTGCAGGGGCTATGCTAAGCTTTGCCGTTATGGTGCTGATGCAAGCGCTTAGGTTTGGCCCATTGGCACAGTCCGTGATGGGTGCCTTGGCACACAACACTGCGCAGGGTTTGATGGCGGTCCTCATAACCGGTACGAGTGGGTTGCTTTATTATCTGCCGATCCTCTGGCTGGCAGCGGTGCCGACGGGTTTATTGATCGCGGCGTTGTGCCTGGGGATGCAGAAAGTATGGAAAGGACAAACGCATGACGCAGGATGAAAAATGGATGAAAAAGGCGTGGATGCAAGCCAAGGTAGCAGCAAAAAAAGGAGAGGTGCCGGTAGGCGCTGTGGTGGTCAAGGATGGCCGCATCATAGCACGTGCCCATAATCTGCGGGAAAGTGCTAAAGATCCTACCGCGCATGCGGAAATTTTAGCGATGCGGCGTGCCGCCAAAAAGCTGGGGGGATGGCGGCTTTCCGGCTGTGTTTTATATGTTACGATGGAGCCATGCCCCATGTGTGCGGGCGCGGCGGTCAATGCAAGAATTGAGCGTGTGGTATTTGGCGCCTATGATGAAAAAGCGGGATGCTGCGGCTCGGTATTGGATCTTTCCAGGCAAGAAAAATTTAACCATGCCTTCGAGGTGAGGGGAGGCGTTTTGGAAGCGCAATGCCGTGCGGTATTGCAGGATTTTTTTCGAGCAAAAAGGAAAAAACGACCGAAAGAATAAGGAAAAGGCAATGCCCGAAGGGCATTGCCTTTTTTAGACTAGGTCGATTGGTCTAATGATCATTTATTTTGCGCCGCATAATAGTTCATCAAACAGCCAGCTAGGATGATTTCGCGTTCTTGCTCTGTCATTTGGGGTAGCTGTAAGACGATGTTTTTTTCGCCACTCGGCTGAATAAGAACGGCAGGCACTTCTGTTTTGCCTTCTTTGAGAGCGGTACGAATCCCACGAAGCTTTACTCTGTCTCCTGGCTGGATGTTATAGGTTTCCGCATCTGGCAAAATGAAAGGAAGCATCCCCCAGTTGACAACATTGGCGCGATACCGGCGTGTAGCATATTCTAGGGCGATGTTGGCTACGCCGCCTAAAACGCGCTGACAG
>UREB01000092.1 GCA_900546685.1 uncultured Eubacteriales bacterium
GCTTTCTCATGGTACGGGAACGCCCGCTCAAACTGCTTAACCTGATGCGCTTCCAAGCTGACCATGCCGCCCTGCCCGTAGCGTTTCAGCATCAAGAGGTACACCTCTTCCTTGCTGGTACGCAGCGCGTCGGCAATATTCCCGATCAGCTTCCAGCAATATGCGTTGGCGTCCAAACTTCTTTTCTTTCTGTATTCCTTGATCTGTGCGATGTACGGCTTGTCTTTCATTCTGAAAACAAAGCTCTGGGCCGCGTGTTCATATCCTTTTGAGATTTTCAAACACAACCAGATCCCGTCATCCCACTTGCATTTCGATGTTTCAAATTTCAATTCTGTCATCCGGCCACACCCCCATTTTTAGGCATTCCGCCAAATAACTCAGTCTTGGAAGATATTCTTTTTCGATGAATGCATCGTCATAGGCCACAAAATGTCTGGTGATCCGTGCGTTGTCTATGGGGCAAAAATAGTTCTTGTAATCCTCTTCTGTAAGGTGATACGCGTCAATCTCCAATGGTTTGTTTGCAGCGTACATTTCCACCTGCGCCTGCCGCCAGTAAGCGGTCGATACGTGGAACGGTTCTTTCCTGTAGGTTTTCACTTCATGGATGATGTGTTCATCCTCTCCGTCTAAATTGACGCGTAAGCAAAGCTTTGGAATCTTGATTTGCCGATCCCGTTCCATAACACCCAAAGCATCCAATATACGGTGCTCGTACATTGTTCCTGCCTGCATGGGAACCGTATGGAGGTTGATTTTTGTAATCCCCAGTTTTTCCGCCCAAAAGGCCTGAAAGGTTGTTGTATGCCATCCGCCCATGATCCGGTTGGTGTCCGACGCTCCGAACCATCCGGACCTGTCTTGGCTATGGATCATAGCTTCCTCAAGTTCCGTTCCATTTGGCTTAGTGTGGTAAAGTAGGAAAAATATCCCCGTAGGGTATCACCATCCGCAATACCGATCTTCTGTGCTAAATCGTCCAAAGAAAATCCTGTCTGCTGCATCTTTGCCGTAACAAGTTCTTCCATCCTTCTTTTGATGACCAACAGCGAGTGCTTGTTTTTGTTTGTCTCGAACTCATCCACCGCGTCCTGTTCGTCTTCCTCGCTTTTTACCCACAGATGAAAACCAAGCCCGGTATGGATAGCAATGCATTTGACAAACAATCTCGTCTGTGCATTCCATACTCGCTGTTGTGTCAGACTATTATCCTTGACCGGGTTTTTCCCGTTCATCAAAGGCCCTCGAAATTCCCATGTATTGTCATCTACATGTACGGTTACACCTACCTCATAGCATCGGTTAGTAGGGTCTCCCTCTTTCCCGCCGCCAAAGACTTGATCGCTCATAAATAGTGAGCTTCCATGTTCGTTGACCATAGGCTCAAAGTACACTGTTTCAGCGCCGTGTTCGTGCAACAGTTCCACGCACTTGGCCCAGTTTAGATAATCCATGCCATCACGTTTTTTACAGTATTTCGTTACGTCTACCTTGACCAATTCACTGTATGGTTTCAGCATCCTGCCTCTCCTCTCTGCATTTTTGGCATACATACAAGCCCTCTTCCGTCCTCACTGCTTGTTCAGTCTGTTCATGGCACACGTCGCACTCTATCCAGCATTCAAGCCACATACCCTTCCCCCCATTCGTCCAGCACCACATGCATATCCGCCAGGTTGTCCTCTATCGCGCTCTCTTCATCGCCCAGCACGTCCTGCAATACGTCGTACAGGGCATCTATATCCCGCCGTGTCAATCCGCGCTGTTCCATCGCATGAAACCGGGTTTGTATTGTTTCCACGGTGTCCTGCTCTGCTTGTGCTCTGGCCGCTGCCTCTGCACAGTCCAAGCACAGCATGTCCAAGCCGGTAAAGTAGGCGTTGTCCCCTTCATCCAGTTCTGTGCCGCACTTGTCGCACTGCCGCACATTTGCTTTGATGCGTTCCCCGAACGGGTCATTCCATGCTGTCATGGTTCCACCTCAAAATGTATCTTTAGCATTTCGATCATCTTTTTGTATTCGCGGCCGTACAGGTTATTCCCATGTGTGCTTTCTACCCTTTGGCAAAACTCCTCCAGGCTGCCGAAAAAGCACCCGCAAGACACATGAACATCTCCGTTTTTTGTTCTGAATGCCGTTGTTGTCCTGTATTCCGATCCAAAGCCGCTCATACTGCAAATGTCGCCTGCTGTTTTAATATCAGCATCACCGGAGACCCGCGAATCGCCAGAGACCCGCGCATCGTCAGAGACCCGCGCATTGCCATAGACCCACGCATCGTCAGAGACCCACGCATTGCCGTCCTGGATGAGATTTTTTTCTGCCTCTATGTATCCGCCAATATCTCCCTCTTTTACATTTCCAAAGTCTCTCAATGCTTGTATCCGATACAGGGTCCTGTTTCCGACCTTGGTTGTTTCCTCTGTGAGCCTGTATTTCTTCACTTGCACATTCCTCCTTCCCGTGGTACACTCTGTTTAGAGTTATTTACTTTGCCGCGTTTTGCAGTTGCCGCTGCTTGCGCGGCTTTTCTTTTGTCATTTTTCATCCCATCACCGCCCATACTGTCCAGGCCGCCCAGCGGAACAGGGTAAACCCTATCGCCGTTCCTGCGAATATCCAGTAGAACCAGGCGTCGCTGTAGGTTTCAATCCTGCGTTTCATTGTTTTCCTCACGATTTACTAAAAATAGATCTCCCTTTACTACTTGCAATTTTATTGGAATATTGTTTCTTTTAGCGATATTTTTTAATGTTGCATAAGCGGAATTTGCGCGTTTATATTCCGGCTGAAAATCGACCTTAGCAATCTTGTATCCACTGTTCACAAAGCTCCAAAGAAGCGTTAATCTTTCTTTTCCCCTGATTGTTTTGTTTTTAGGGATTTCCTCTCTATATTCATAAAATTTCATCACACTTGTCCTTTCTTTTTGTTTGCCTCCCGCAAATACCCTTGTATTTGCTTGTCCCTGTCGTACTGTGTGTTCGTTTTGTTCTGTGGAATCGTGATCCGTTTCTGTTTTGGTTTCGGATCGTAATAGTCGTAGTTTGCCATTGTTTCCTTCCCCGAAAGCCCACCTTGCGCGGCACTCCCTATATAGGTTGTCTGGATTTGCCTTGGTCAGACATTTGTTTTATTTTTTGGAGTTTGTATGCAGGGCCGGAGTGCCGCTTAAGGCAGGCTCTCGTTTTGCTGTTATGCGCTCAGCTCACAGCTGCACTGTGCGCCGTTCTCTATCGGTGCGCCGCAATGCGGGCAGATGGTGCGCTGCCGGTTTCGTTTCAACCGTCGTTCATACCGTGCTTGCGTGCGCCGTACCATGTCTAAAAACCATTGCTGTGCCGTTGTGTAACCCAGCTCTTGCAGCATTTGCGGTTCCAGCCACTTGCAACACCATTCAGGAACGCGGAAAGTCGCTTTGCGTTTAATCCTATGCCCGTCCTTTTTCGCCGTCTTAGGCGCGAGCTCACCGTCCATGCAATGGATCAGGTCGATTTCTGGTTCCGTGTACAGGTCAAGCGGCTTGCATCCCATGGCTTGGCACATCGCCCGAAGCTGCTCTACCGTCGGCAATGCCGCGCCGGTTTCTATCTTGGAATATGCTGGCTTGTCCAGCTTTACCCCGCTTTGCCCGATAATCTCCACAAGTGCCTTTTGCGTCAGACCGCATGCTGTTCTTGTTGCTTTGATTTTCATGCGCCTTTCAGCCTTTCAAAATGTGTTACTACGGCGGGCTTCCAAAACTTTGTCCGTTTCCCTACCGTTACAGGGCCTAGATACTCGATACTTTCCCTGTCTTTCTTTGCCTGCATCCGAAGCGCCTGTTCATCGCATTTAAGAAAATCTGCCATCTGTTCCACCGTGATCCAATCATCTGGTATAGCCTTGATTTCCTCTAATGTCATTTGCCATCCGCTCCCGCCTCCAAGACCTGGGTACAGGCCACAATCTGTTCTTTCACTGAATGCAGTACCTGTTCCCATTCCTCTAGTTCATCCGCGCCGATCTTCCCATCAGCCAAGATTTCTGCAAGCATACCGGCGTTATCGTTCATTTCCTTTGTTGCAGAAATCAAATGCAACGCCGATATGGGAAGCGGCACAAACTCCACATGCGGAAAGGTGTCTTGCCATGCCTCCATTTCCTGCTGTGCCCGGTACTTTAGCCCCGGATCTCCATACACATCGGACAGCATACAAATCGTGTCCCATGAGGGAAAAACGCTCCCGTTTTCATATCGCCGGATCGTGCTTACATCGCAAAAGCTTTGCATTGCTGCTGCGTCCTGCGATAGGTGCGCTGTCTGCCTACTTTCCCGTAAAATGCTTCCAAGGTCTGCCATCCTCTTTGCCTCCTTTCTTTGGTATTCTTTTCTTGCAGCGGAACATCCGTTGCAAAACCTCTTTTTCTTTGGTACTCTTGTTGTGTCTAAAACAGTTCTTCTACCGTACTGTTTAGCGCCAGCGCTATCAGCTTGGCTGTATCGGCCTTTGGGATTCGCTCTCCCGATTCATATCGCTGATAACTTGTCACCGTTATCCTGGCGCTTTTTGCAAGATCTGCTTGCGTTAAAGGTGTTTCTTTGCGTTTGATTTTGAGTTTCGTTTCTTTCGTGCTCATCATCACTCCTTTTTGCCAGCTAGAACACGTCCATTCGGTCATGTTTGTGTATATACTAACACGTCCGTTTGGTCATGTCAACCTTTTATGGAGGTTTTTTATGGCTTCATTTTCTGATCGTATTCTGTCATTGAAAAACGAAAAGTCGGTATTGCAAAAAACCATTGCTGATTCCATTGGAATTTCCCTGCGTGCCTTACAACGCTATGAAAAGGCAGAACGGGAACCATCCATGTCTGTGCTCATTGCCCTTGCCGACTTCTTTGATGTGTCTATCGACTATCTTGTCGGCAGAACGGACAATCCTGCTGTGAACCGTTAGGGTTCTTCATAAAACTTTGTCCAGTCTACGCCGAGAACGTTTGCCAACCGCTTTGCAATCGGTACTTCCGGGTCTCTTTGCCCCAATTCCGCATGGGAAATGGAACGGATACTTACGCTTGCTTTTGCAGAAAGCTGTACTTGCGTTAGCCCAAGCTCCTTTCTTTTTTCCCGCATCCAGTCCCGTTTCACTCTTGGTTTTGCACCCCCTTTGTGGTATATTGTTGATAGGTGTATGCGCACGTTAGGATTTTCCCTCGTGTGCTGTTTACGTATTGATTATATTCTGAATTTTTCAGAAAGTCAATATAATATTTTTGAATTTTTAGGATTTTTTTATATGGATGATACAGTAAAAAAAATTCTTTCTTGTATGAAAATGAGAAACATCACTGATAAGCAGCTTACGAAGGATATAGGAATTAACAAATCTGCTGTCACTGATTGGAAAACAGGAAAGACAAAATCGTACAAAAAATATATAGACAAAATCGCTGAGTATCTTGGAGTTTCTGTAGATTATTTGTTAGGCCGTACAGATGACCCATTGCCAAAAATCCAGATTCAAGATACAATCATGGCAAAAGGCGACTATGTAGGGCCTGTCAATCCAGCAGAGAAACAATGGCTGGAAGCTGCATTGGCCGCTTATCGAGAAGCATTGCAAAAGGATTTGAACGAGGAATAATACCGCTTTGCGGTATATATAAAGGCTCGGTTTGGGGGAAACGAGTACAAATTTGTGCAGGAGGTTTGCAATGGCAGAACAAACAAAGAAGGCTTGGTACAAAAAATGGTGGGTATGGGTAATTGCCGTTCTTGTGTTGGCTGGAATTGGTGGCGCAATGTCAGGAGGAGGAACCGAAGAAACACAGGGCGCAGAACAGTCATCTCAAAAACAAGAGCAGTCATCCCAACAAACTGAATCCCCAACCCCGGTTGCATCTATTGTTTATGATGCTGAACTCGGAAGCGGAAATTATACATCCGGTATAGACTTCCCTGCTGGGACGTATGATATTGAAGTTGTCTCCGGTAATGGGAATGTTTCTTCGGACAACCAGTTCGATGGTGGAATCAATGCCATCATGGGTGTAAAAGATGATGATTTGTATCAGAAAAGCTATTCAAATATTTCCTTGCCAGAAGATACGCTGTTAAGAATCTCTGGTGGTGTTGTCGTAAAAATTCATTCTGAGGATGCGTCCGGAGCTGCGTTATCAAAAAGAGAACAGCCAAACACGGAAGAAATTGAGCTATCTAACGGAAATTTTGTTGCGGGCACTGACTTCCCTGCGGGCGTGTATGATATCCAGGCTGTTTCGGGTAACGGAAATGTCTCCTCTGACAACATTTACAGCGGTGGACTTAATGCAATTATGGGCGTAAAAAAAGACGAGCTCTACGAAAAGGAATATAAAAATATTTCTTTAGAAGAAGGGGTTACCTTAAAAATAGACGGAGTGAAAGTCAAATTAGTTCCAAGCAAATAAAAGAGAATAACAAAAGCCCTTACGAGGGCTTTTTTATTTTTGTAAAATTGGCCCAAAAAGCCCCTTGTATTTTGAGTCAGTTCTGATATACTTGAATTACAACAAAGGGAACATATGTTCGTGTAAGGGGTTAAAAATGAATACATATTATTTTGATGTAGTGCCTGTCGATCTGGATGGGCATGCTGATGCTGTGTTGTCCGGAACGAATGTATGTTTGGAAAAAACATTGTCACATGAACAAGCAAAACTCGCAATAAATAAACTTATTTCCTATCATCTTTTGCGCTGTCGCAATGAGAAAGTAACCAAAATCTGCATCCATCATAGACGCAAGCGTTCTTATACAATTTTGGTGGAGGTGGAAGAGTA
>UREB01000093.1 GCA_900546685.1 uncultured Eubacteriales bacterium
GCATAAAATCCAATCCATTTGCTGGCAATGGCAAACCCAAACAAAATGCCGCAGGCGCCTAGAGGACGGAATGTGCGTTTCAGCCCATCGGCATAGAAATTCATCTGCCAATACTTGAGCATACAGAGACACATCGCCATGATGAAAAATACCCCGTAGACATCAATGGTGGCGATGCGGGTCTGTACAAAGTGCATTCCGTCCACAGCAAATAGGAAGGTCGCCAGCCCGGCCCATTTGCTGCTCTTTGTCACCCGCTTTGCCAACGCATACATCAGCGGCAGCATCGCAACGCCAAACAGTGTGCCCACAATGCGCCAGCCAAATGGATTCATGCCAAAGATCGATATCCCCAGCATGATGAAGATCTTACCCAGCGGCGGATGGGTGTTTTCATACGGGGCCATTCCATGCAGATGCTCATACGCAGTTCTGGCATGATAAATCTCGTCAAAATACATCTCGTCCATATAGGTGGGGTGCAGGTTGATGGTATCCTGCTCGTCTATCAATCCCTGCACATTGCTGGTTTGCCCACTCCGCCCCGCTTCTATGGCCTGTATCTCGATGCGGTTCCAGTCCTTATCAAACAACCCTGCTTCGCAGAGCATCAGGCCCTTGTTTTCGCTGGTCAGCCGTACATACCTTGGCGTGCCGGAAACATTCAACGTCTGCCATGTATACATCTGTCCATATTCTACTTCAATGCTGCCAACTTCTTCATACTGGATGCCATCGTCTGAGAATGCCACCTCCAGCGTTCCCATGCCAACGCCAGGATAAAAATACAAATACTCCACCTGTGCATCGTCTGGTAGGGTCAAAATGGCGCTTTCATAGGCAGTCTGCGTGCGCCATACGCTCTCTGGCACATGGGTCGATCCCAGGTTTGTAAGCGCCACCACCGCATATACCGTCGTGATCGTTAGAGCAAGCAACCAATCCCGCTTATGCATGCGGTTTGGCCCATCCTCCAGCGGCTTAATCCGGAAAATACTGGCCTCTTCAACCTTGCCATCTCTTGGCTTGTCCGCTTGTTTGCATTTCGCTTCTCTGGGCCATATAGCACTAAAGCACGCCCAAATGCATACTGCAAAGCCCGCAATGTTCAAAATCGATACCACGACCACAAACATCGGTGTGCCAAGCAATACATTGGAGGCATTCAGAAGCACTACCAGCGAATTGCAGAAAGTAACCGCCGTAGCCATGCCAAAGGCAGCCAATAGCCGTTTTTCCCCATATAGGCAGTAGGCAACCATCAACAGCAACATACAGGGATATAGGTACCGCTCATGCATTGCGTGCGAGCATAGGAAAATGCCCCATTGCAATATGGCCGCGGCCGGGAAAATCGCCTTCTTTTCATTGGCTGCCAGATACACTGCAATGGATATGGCACACATAAGCACAATCATCACAATACCGAACTGTTTGATGGTAATACCAAAGATCAGTTCGGTATTGTAATTCAGCCAGTTGCCGCCAAACAGAGCATAGAGATTGAAAGCATTGACCGTCGCATAAGGATATGATCCAGCAGCCGTTGTGTATTTATGCAGCAGCCAAAGTGGTTCCTGCCCAAAAGAGAACGGAAGCGCGATGATGAGCAGCGCAGCTACACCTGCCAACGCAGAAATTCCCAATTCCCTTGCCCCGCGTTTGGGGTCTTTTACAATATCATACACAAAAGCTGCCGCCAGCAAGGGGCCAAAGACCAGCATTTGAGGCTTTACCAGCACGCCCGCTACAAACAGCGCCGCGCTCCAAGGCTTTTTCCCTTTCATGTAACAATACAGAGCGCCGACGGCGATCAGCGTCAAAATAGAATCAATCTGCCCCCACATGGCGCTATCCAGCACAGTCATCGGATTCAATGCCATCAGCGCACAGAGCATCAGGGCGCGCGGCTTTCCAAACCGCTTTTCTGCCAGCCGATACACCAAATAGGCCGCCGCAAGATCCGCTAGAATGGCCGGCAGCTTTACCAGATACAAAAAGCCCATGCTGCCGCTGGCCAGACCCAGCACTTTTCCAATCAGCCCTATGATCCACAACACCAGGATATAGCCCGGCGGATAATCCGCCCATACCCCGGAGGTATAAAAGTTCCACGGCCCTACCTCAGCCGCATGGCTGGCCCATCCGGTAAAGCAGTTGATATCCGTAGCGTGCCCTCTTATCGCCAGCGCAAAGATGCTCAGCACCACAAAAGCGCCGCCCAGCACCATCCATACAGCATGCTTAGGCAGTCTCCCAGTCTGCTTTTCTTTGCGCTTTGCCACCAAGTAAATCACCCCGCCATACAGCGCGGCAATCAAAAGGGCAGGCAGGCCCCCTTGGATCTGCTTAGCCTCCTCTTCAAGCCTCTGTTCCTCTTCATAGGCCTCTCTGTCATACAGCCAAACATAGGCGGCATCCTCCGGCACATCATCCGTTTCCAGGCAGGATATTTCTGCAATCTCAACATTTTCCGGATTTGTCAAGGTAAATTGTGCCAATACGCTGTATTGATCATCCGCCGTGAGCCCATACAGCTGGATATACTGCCATTCCCCTGTCAATTCCTCTTCAAGGTAGGCAGTTTCTAGGCCGCGCACGCTGATCATTGCGTGTCCTTGTCCGCGAATGCCCAGCGTAAAGCAATAGATCGTTTCCGGCATCACGTTGACGGATTGATAAAAATCCATCTCCGTCTCCTGCGTTTCTATCGAAAGGACTTCTCCCATTTCCTCATCCACTTTGGAAGAAACAGAAAAAGCCCCGTCGGTATTCCATACACTGTATGCTCCTTGATCATCCTTTGTAAATTCCGGGTTTGCAATCAAGTTTCCTTCTTCGTTGGTAAACCCGGTACAAACCACCAGGCATGCCAACAAATAGAAACAGAGGATCGATTTGAATCGCTTCATTTCGTACATCCCCTTTCCATCTATTCCCAAATATTATACCATACTCTTCCATCCTACATACATGCATCAAATGCGTTTGTAATATGGCAAATTTGTCCACCGGGCAGAAATACCTCCACCACATCAAACCGGCACAGAGCGTCCATACATCCATTTTGCTGTAAGTATGCCATAGCCGCCATTGTAGCATTTTTCTGCTTTTTAGCCGTTACCGCCTCTGCCGGCGTTCCATGCTTGGTGTTTGTGCGGGCCTTTACCTCCACAAACACCAGCGTATCCTGAATGCGCGCCACAAGATCCGCCTCTCCGTAACGCGTGCGATATCTGCTCGCCAATATTTCATACCCATGGGCCTGCAAATATTGCGCCGCCAGCTTTTCTCCCAACAGGCCCTTCTCCTGATTATTGTGTATCATGTAAGATCCCTTTCAAAAAGCTGGGGCGGTGCTGCGGCGTAATGCCCTGCTGGTGAATCGCCTCTATATGCTGTCTGGTGCCGTATCCTTTATTTTGTGCCCATCCATATCCCGGATAATCCATTTCGTAAGCCTTCATCAGTGCATCTCGTGTTACCTTCGCCAAAATCGAAGCGGCGGCAATGGCATAGCTTTGCGCGTCTCCCCTTACCACGCCTTCGCCTTCTGCTGGCAAAAAAGCCGGATCAATGGCATCGATCATCACATAGCTGTCCTGCTTCGGCATTTGCTCATACGCCCGTTGCATGGCCAGCTTGGTTGCGTTTAGGATATTTAAACGCTCAATCTCTGCCACGTCCGCTAGGCCAATCCCATATGCCAATGCTTTATCTTTGATTTGCTCAGCAATCCGCTCTCTTTTCTTTTCCGCGATCTTTTTACTATCCTTCACGCCTTCAATCCACGTTTCCGGCATCCATACGCAGGCCGCCACCACAGGGCCCGCTAAAGGGCCGCGCCCTACCTCATCCATACCATAAACCGGACGGCCCTGCCCTTTTTCCATATCAAATCGCCAAAGGTCCTCCAACCTTTGCCTTTCCTTTTCGGTCATGCTTGTCCCGGCCTTTCCAGCGTAATGCGCCCCAGCTTTCCATCCCTGAATTCATCCATCAGCACCACCGCAGCCTTTTCCGTATCCACCAAGCCGCCCTTGACGATAAAGCCCCTGCGCCGGCCGATGCCCTCCAATATCTCATAGGGCAGCTTTTCTTCCGTTTCCACCCCATAGCGGGCCTGGATCGCCTTTGGCGCTGCGGTTTGTAGGTTCTCAATCAGCCCTACGGCAATCTCTTCCTGCTCTAATACCTCGTCTCGTATGGCGTTCAAAAATGCCAACCGTTTCGCGCCTTGCTCATCTTCCAATTTAGGCCATAGAATACCAGGCGTATCCAGCAACTCCAACGTCGGCGATAGGCGCACCCACTGCTTGCCCCTTGTCACGCCCGGGGTTGCGCCCGTCTTGGCTCGCTGGCCGCCGGATAAGCAGTTGATGATGCTGCTTTTTCCCACGTTTGGGATGCCGCTGACCATCACTCTTACAATCTTGTTTGCGCCCTTCTGCGCCCATCTATCGATCAAGGGCTGCGCCGCCCGCTGGATAGCATGGAGCAGTTTTTCCCGTCCTCCCTGTTTTTTGGCGCAAAAAGAGACGGCGTTCCAGCCCCTATCAGAAAAATATTGCTGCCAGGCACGCGTCAGGTTGTTGTCTGCCAAATCTTCCTTATTTAGGATGATTACGCGCGGCTTTGCCCCCAGCATCTTATCGAGATCCGGGTTACGGGTAGATAGCGGTGCTCGGGCGTCTACGATCTCTACGGCCACATCCGACACCTTTATCATACGTTCCATTTCCCTTTTGGCCTTTGCCATATGGCCGGGATACCAGTTGATCTGCATGCTTCCTCCTTAAAAGAAAAAAAGGCGCAAGCGCCTTTTTTATCTCTCTCTCAGCTTCGCCGCTTTCCCTACGCGATCACGCAAATAATACAGCTTTGCGCGGCGTACACGTCCATGACGAATCACTTCTACACGGTCTACGCGGCGGCTGTGCATCGGGAAAGTACGCTCCACCCCAATGCCATAGCTTACACGGCGCACAGTAAAGGTTTCGCGCAATCCGCCATGCTTACGGGAAATTACGACCCCTTCAAACGCCTGCAAACGTTCGCGGTTGCCTTCTACAACCTTTACATACACACGAACAGTATCGCCGATGGCAATATCCGGCATATCCGTGCGGAATTGTTCTTTCTCAATATTTCTGATGATTTCGTTCATCTTTGTCGTTCCTCCTATTGTGTCCAAACTTCCGGGCCACAATCTACGCGATTATAGCATATCTGCCCGGTCTTCGGCAAGTCATTGCTTGGTACAAAATGTGTTTCTTTCCTTTTCAGTCAACGGCGCTGTTTCCAATAGATCCGGCCGCTTTTGCTTGGTTACCCGCAAGGATTGCTCCCTGCGCCATTGTGCGATTTTTTGATGGTCGCCACTCAGCAAGATCTCCGGCACGCGCATACCGCGAAATTCGCTGGGCCTAGTATACTGCGGATATTCCAACAACCCATCGGAAAAACTGTCCTCATGCGCGCTCGCTGCGCTGCCCAGTACACCCGGCACAAATCGCGCCACAGCGTCTACAACAGCCATCGCCGCGATCTCTCCTCCAGTCAGGATAAAATCTCCCAGCGAAATCTCTTCGTCTACAAAGGTATCCAATACGCGCTGGTCTATGCCTTCATAGTGCCCGCACAGCACAATAAGCTCTTCATAACCGCTCAAACGCTTAGCCGTCTGCGCAGTCAACGGTTGTCCCTGCGGAGACATATACAATACACGCCTATGCTTCTTCGCCTGTGCCAACACATCTTCCAGGCAGTCAAAGGCCGGCTGAGGCATCAACAGCATGCCCTGTCCACCGCCAAAGGGTGCATCGTCTACCTGTCGATGTTTGTTTTTGGCATAGTCCCGCATATCGTAGAATGAAAATTCCAAATAGCCGTTTTCCACGCCTCGCTTCAATATACTCTGGCAAAGTACGCCGTCAAACATCTGCGGAAATAGAGTTAGAATGTCAATCTTCATCCACAGCCACCTCGGATAAGGCTCGGCCGTCCAGATCCATCCTGTTTTTCTCTACATCCACATGCCGCAGCACACGCTTTAGCGCTGGAAAATAAAATCTTGTTCCTTCCGGCCGCTCCACCTGGTATACATCCACGCCTCCTGTAGAAATTACCTCTGTCAGGCGCCCTGCAGGCACATCATCCACAAAGACATCCATTCCTTCTAGATCACAAACAAACCAGCTTCCTTCCGGTAGCTTGGCCGCATGTGCCCTGTCTACGCATAAATAGGCGTCGCGCAACAGCTCTGCCGCTTCGCGCGTATGGCAGCCTTCCAGATATGCATAAACTGCCTGCTCCTCTATGCGGTTTACGGTCAGCTTTCTTGGCTCACAGCCGTTTACCGTTTCCAGGTAAACCTCTTTCAGCCCTTCAAAACGCCTTACATCGTCTGTCAACGGCTGTATTTTCAGTTCGCCTCTTATCCCCTGCGGTTTTAAGATAAATCCAACTCTCAGCAGCGTTCGTTTCATTCCAAAATATCCACAGAATAATGGATCTGTTTGTTTTCTTTGGCAGCCGCAGCTTTGACCAGCGTACGGATGGATTTTGCAATCCTCCCCTGTTTGCCGATGACCTTACCCATATCCTCCGCGTGAACGCGAAGCTCAATGGTCACGTCTCCGTTTCCGGCCTCTACACGGTTGGTCTTAACGTCCTCCGGATGATCCACCAACTGTTCTGCCAAATACTGCACAAGATTCTCCATGCTTGGCCTCTTACTTAATTACTTCGCTTTTTTTCAAAAGCGCACGCACTGTGTCGGACGGCTGCGCTCCGCATC
>UREB01000094.1 GCA_900546685.1 uncultured Eubacteriales bacterium
ATCTTGGAAGAGGGCAACCGACCACGAGCGCTTTCGCTGCTCGCGCAGCATGTACAAAGCGAGTCTTTGTTAAAGCACGCGTATGCGGTGGAAGCAGCCATGAGGCGTATGGCGCACCATTTTCATCAAGATGAGGATCTTTGGGGCGTAGCAGGCTTGCTGCACGACCTGGATTATCAAGAATATCCTGAAGAGCACTGCCAGCATGTAGAATCTATGCTGCGGGAAGCGGGGTATGGAGATGCAATGGTACGCGCAATTTTGAGCCACGGCTACGGGCTCTGCACGGAGGTAGAGCCGCAAACGGATATGGAAAAATCCTTATATGCCGTGGATGAGTTGACCGGTTTGATTACAGCGGTCGTATTGATGCGGCCTTCCAAATCTATCTTGGATCTTACGGTAAAGTCCGTAAAGAAGAAGTGGAAAGCAAAATCCTTTGCAGCGGGCTGTAACCGAGAGGTAATCCAAGACGGGGCAGACAGACTGAATATGCCTTGGGAAACCTTGACGCTGCTGACCATTGAAGGCATGCAGGCACAGGCAAAAGCGTTGGGCCTGGTAGGAACTTTGGAGGAAGAAGCATCATGATACGATTGACGATCTTGGTCTGTTTTCCACGGGAGGATGAACAGGTGCCCGTGGATTGGGAACGAGAAACAAGGGAACTGATACACCTACCGGGTGTGGAAGAGGTGTTCTGGGGACAGAATTACCAGGGCGAGGCCAACTATGATGCAGTCGCTATGATCGATTTCAAAAACGAGCGCGCGTATCATAGAGCCCAGGAAAATGAAGAATACCTGGAATGGTTCCGGGAAATTTCGAAATCCGAAGGCTTTGCCTGCCTCTGCACGGAAATTGAGGGGGATGAGGCATGATTCGGCATATTGTGGCGTGGAAGTTTAAGGAATATGCAGGCGGCGCCAGCGCAATGGAAAATGCGATGGAGCTGAAAAAGCAGCTGGAGGCATTGAGACGCGGCAATTTGCCGGGATTGGTGTCTATGAATGTGCAGCTGAACTGCCAAAGAGACGAAATGGAAGAGGCGACAGAGCCTATAATCTATGATGTGGTGATGGACAGCGTGTTTTCCGATGGGCAAGCGCTGGAAGCATACAAGGATCACCCTGCGCATAAAAAAATGGCAGAGTTTTGTGAATCGGTGCGGCTATCCCGCGCAGCCGTTGATTTGATTGTTGATTAAAGGCGGGTAAATTTTTCCATAGGGAGGCAGTTCATTTGCAACCCAATATACAAAAACAATCCTTAGGACGGGATTTTTTGATTTGCCTTGGGGTAAGTGCAGTGGGGTATATCCTGCTGCGCCTGCCGGTAGGCATCAATGAGATCAGCGTTTCTTTTGGTGTCTGCGCCCTGTATTTGGCGGCGTATCTGTTGCCTTTCCCAACGGCGCTTTTTTGTACGGTGCTGCCGGCAGTAGCGGCAGACGTGATCTGGGGCAGCTTTCATCTAATCCCGATGACGCTTGTGGTAACGGCTGTGTGCCAATTGTCTTTGTGCTGGATGTTTGATCGGTATGTGCAAAACAATCTAGGACGGTTTTTGTTGGCAGCCGGCGTTGGCGGCGTTTTCTTTATGGTAGGAACGTTTTTCTATTTCGCAGTGGCGTATGGCATGCTGGAGGCGTTGTTGTCCATGATCCCCTATTTGGTACAGTGGATCTTCGCTTCGGTGCTGGGATACTGGGCCATTGCGTTGTATCGATCCAAGCTGCTGCCCAAGCTGAAATGAGGAGAAGAAGGCATGAAATATCGCTGTTTGGGAAAATATGGGCCATACCCTGCCGCGGGCGGCGCTTCCAGCGGGCATTTGCTTTTTCAGGAGGGAAAGGCGTTGGCGCTGGATATGGGCAGCGGCACGTTGCCGCGCTTACTGGCTTCGGTGAAGGGATATGAAGTTTGCGGCGTTGTGTTGACGCATCTGCATCCGGACCATTACAGCGATTTACTGGTGTATGCTCAATATCTAGCGAAATGTGCAGAACGGCCGATGCCGCTGTATCTGCCGAGAACACCAGAGCGTGTCGGCAGCCTGTTGGCGGATACGGGAGTGTTTGACGTGCATTTTACCGACGCAGAGAGCACGGCACAATGCGGCCCCTTTGCGTTGCGCTTTGCGCCGACGGTACATCCCTTGCCTGGGTATGCCGTGCGGGTAGATGGGGATGCATCGTTTGCTTATACGGGGGACAGCCTTGCCACGCATGCGTTGGCGGCGTGGGCAAAACAGGCCGATGTATTGCTGTGCGACGCGCCCTTTACCAAGCAGACTGCGCCCAGCCCATCGCCCCACATGACGGCGGAACAAGCGGGGGAATTGGCCAGGAATGCGCAGGTAGGGGCGCTATGGATTTCGCATCTTGTACCGGGCAGCGACGAGCAGGCGGTGCTGTGTGAAGCCCGTAAGATATTCCAAGATAGCAGTTTGGTGGAGGAAATGGCGGATAGAACCGTCTAAGGCCCGGTCTAAGGGGGAAACAAGATGGAAGAAAGAGCGGGACGCGGACTGACAGGATACCGTCTATGGAATGTGCGGCCGCTATTTCTTGCTGTTTTGGGCTTCGGTATCGGGATTGCATTGTGTTTTTATGTGCGTCCCCATTTCGGTATTTGCGTGGCTGTATGCCTGGGTTTTGGCGTATGTATGCTGTGGCTTGCCCGTACTGGGCGCCGCGGCTTTTTTGTTATGCTGGTACTGATGATGATTGGCCTCGGATGGGGAAGAACCACCTTTTCTTTGCAGGGCATAGTACCTTGGCCGGAGGATGGTTACATTCAAGGAGATATTCATGAGATTCAGGAGCAGGAAGGCGTATATACGCTGCTGCTCGACCATGTTGCTTTAAATGGTGTACAGACAAACGAACAGCTACGGGTACGTACCAAGTCGCAAACCATGCAATATGCCAGGCCCGGCGATGTCTTTGAAGGCTATGCGTTTTCCATTTGGGCGCCAGACATGGATTCTGTCTGGGACAGAGCACAACGCTATGCCAACCATTGGGACAAGCTGGCCTGGGTCGGAGAAACGGAGGCAAAGGTCACACAAACGGGCTTTAACCTTCGTTATGCGCCGGCCAGAATGAGGGATATGGTGGCGGGCCGTATCGACGCTCTGTTTGGGCAGGCAGCGCCGACGGTTAAGGGCATGGTATTGGGGGATAAAACAGATCTCAGCGAAGAGCAAAAAACGGTCTATGAAAGGGCAGGTATTTCGCATATCCTGGCGGTATCCGGTCTACACGTAGGCTTTTTAGGGATGTTGGTTTCCAATTTACTCAGAAAAAGCAGGCTTGGCAGAAAAACACAAACGAGCATCTTGCTGCTTTTGATTTGGGGATACTGTGCGGTGGTAGGGTTTCCGGCCTCTGCAGTGCGTGCGACGGTGATGGTAAGTGTGCGCCAATGTAATCTGGCATGTGGCAGGCGGACAGACCTTTTGGAAAACCTTTCCATTGCGGCACTGCTTATTTTGTTATGCGATCCACTACAGCTGCTGATGCCGGGTTTCCAGCTTTCCTTTGCGGCGGTTTGGGGTATTGCAACCGTATCTTCCGCCTTGGCTAGTTGGAAACGCGGCATGGGTTGGCTGGGCCGGAGTATCTCCACTTCTATTGGCGCCCAACTGGGCATCTGGCCAATTTCGCTATATTTCTTTGGCGGGATTTCTACCGTTTCCCTGCTGGCAAACTTGTTTGTCATTCCGTTGGCGAGCCTGATTACGGCCAGTGCATTTGGCATTCTGCTGTGTTCGCTGGGGTTGCCAAGCATTGCCTTGGGATTGGCCAAAGCAGCCGCAGGCCTCGTATTTTTGATGAATTACGGAGCAGCGTGGACTGCGCGCATCCCCGGCGCGCTGGTTTCGATGCCGGCCTGGCCCATGTCCACTACGCTGCTATTTTTGGCAAGCTTATTCTTCTTATCGCCTTACTGCTTATGGAAGGCAAGGGACCGATGGACGGTCGCAGGACTGTGCTGGCTGGTTGCGCTGCTGCTTGCCTTGGTCTAAAATGGAAAGAACGGAGGAAGGGCGTTGGAATATAGACAGCTGAGAAAACAAATACAGCAAAAACAATTATCATCCTGTTATCTATTGTTTGGTGTGGAACAGTTCGTAAAAATGCGTACCCTGGAAAAGCTATGCCAGGCGGCGCTGGAGGATGGGGATCCCGGCTGGAACCAGACAGTATTGGATGAAAAAGCATCGGCAGAAGACATTTTTGCAGCCTGTCAGACGCTGCCGATGTTTGCGCCCCGCCGTGTTGTCATCGTAAAGGAATGCCCCTTTTTCAAACAGGGGGGCGGAGCGGCAGGGGAGGAAACCATACTTTCCTTGATCGACACGCTGCCGCCGGAAACGCTCCTCGTATTTGTATTGGAAGGAAAGCCGGATGGGCGGAGAAAGCTGACGGCGGCGCTGAAGAAAAGAGACGCCATGGTGGAGTTTTCGACGATGACAGAGCATGAGATCTTTGCCTGGCTCAAGGCCTATGCAGCGCAGCGTGGCAAGGCGGTAGAGCCACAAGCGCTGGAGACGCTGATCCAGCGGGTAGGTACGGATATGCAGACGGTCGCAACGGAGATGGAAAAGATCTGCTGCTATGCAGAGGAAAGGGATCGGATCACAAGAAAGGATGTACTGGATATCAGCAGCCAGACGCTGGAAGCCAATGCGTTTGAGATCGTAGACCTGCTAGCGATGGGCAAGCGGCGGCAGGCTGCTGAACAGATTGATCTATTGCTAAGAGAGGGAAACTCCATCCAAATGTTCATGGGTGCTGTGGCGTACCGGCTCCGCCAGCTTTTGGCCGCCCGCCAGGGCTGGGAGGAAGGCAAAAGCGTGCAGGCTGCCGCTGCAAAGGTGCAGGGCCCTCGTTTTGCTGCACAGCGTACGGCCAAGCAGGCAAGGACAATGCGGACAGAGGATCTAAGACGGGGCTTGCTGGCCTTAACGGAAGCGGATTTTGCCCTGAAGAGCGGGCGCATGAAGGAGGACAGGGCGGTGCTGGAAACGGCACTTTGGCAAGCGTTTCCTGTTAAAAAATAAAAAAGAACCGATGAGAAATCATCGGTTTTTTTCATACATCATGCATTTAAGCATTCTGCTTTGCCATCACCGCAGCCAGCTGAGCTTTTTTACGGTTGGAGGCGTTTTTATGGATCACACCCTTGGAGGCTGCTTTGTCTACCATGCTTACCGTTTCACGGTACACGGCCTGCAAATCAGAATCCCCTGCGGCAACAGCAGCATCAAATTTCTTCAAAGAGGTCTTCAAACGAGATTTGATCATGCGATTGCGGCCGGCACGTCTTTCTTCAACTTTTACGCGCTTCATCGCCGATTTAATGTTAGGCATATTCCTTCACCTCCCCGGGGGATAAACTTGACTTTGAGTATTGTACCATGGGACGAGCCGCATTGCAAGTAAAAAAACCGCCCAAACTGCATACTTCCTTTGTTTTGGCAGAGGATAGAAAAAAAGGAGGCAAAGATTTTGCAGAGATATTCAGATTTGGTTTTGGAAAGCTGTATGGCCGCGGGTACGTTACCTGGCGGTGTGACGGTAGAGGAACAGACCGAGGAGGAAGTAGAGGTTTCCATTGTACGCATCACGGACGAAGAGGGCGAAAAGGCGGTGGGTAAGCCGAGGGGCAGCTACGTCACGCTGACGGCGCCGCATATGGCTGGCAGCGATCCAGAGATAGATAAGCGCTGTGCCAAGGCGTTGGCAAAACAGATACGCGCCATGATGCCGAAAAAGAATAAACAACGGCCTGTTTTGCTGGTAGGGCTGGGCAACCGTTCTATGACGCCAGACAGCCTAGGCCCGAGGACGCTGGATCATGTGATGGTGACGCGGCATTTGTTTTCGCTTTGGCCAGAGGATCTGCAAAAGGCAGGCAATGTTTGCGCCATATCGCCCGGCGTTTTGGGGGAAACCGGCATTGAAAGCGGCGAAGCGGTGTTTGGCATCGTACAGCAGGTAAAGCCAGCGGTGGTCATCGCGGTGGATACACTGGCAGCGGGGGACCCGGCACGCATGGCAACCACTGTACAGCTTGGCAATACCGGCATTGCGCCGGGAGGCGGCGTGGGCAACCGACGGCTGGCCTTGGATGAAAAGACGCTGGGCGTGCCGGTACTGGCGTTGGGCGTGCCGTTGGTGGTGCGTGCCGATACACTGTTTGAAGGAAGGCAGCAAGGGTTGATTGTTACCCCCAAAGACATCGACGGCATTGTAAAAGCAAGCGCCATGCTGCTGTCTCGAGCGCTCAACCAGGCGCTGCATCCCAGATTGCCCAAAGAGATGAAAGAACTTTTGGCTTCGCAATCATAGACAACCATTGATGACGCATACCTTATGGGGAAAGGGGTGCGTATAAATGCGGGGCCGGATGGTGACAAGAATCAGTCTAAAGAGAAAGAAAAAGCGCCGTATACAGGCCGGGCGTCTGTGTGCAGGGCTGGTGTTGCTGGCCCTGCTGGGATTTGCCTATGTTAAAAATGCTGCCGGGAAAGGGATGACAGAACGCCTAATGGGCATGGAGATGGCGCTGCTCACAGGCGGAGAGACGATGACGGCGGCCTTTGAAGAGGATGAACCTTGGGCGCTGGAGGATCAGGATAGCACACAGGCCGGCCAAGAGCCGGAAGACACAGCCGAGCCTGCCTCGGTGACGGCTGCCAATGCAGAGGTGGCTCAGATCGGAAGAGCACAC
>UREB01000095.1 GCA_900546685.1 uncultured Eubacteriales bacterium
CTATCACACCTTCCGGAAGATTAACAACCGCATTCTCAGAAACGGACTGAAAATCTATCTTATCCCCGGTTTGGAGATTTGCTGCGGCCTTTTCCACAGTCTGCTTACCGATCACCACTTTTGTTTGACCGCCAGAGGTTACGGCAGCCTGTGTATCGCTGTCTATGATATCTGCCGCGATGCTGGAGGAGAAGCTTCCGCCGGTTACTCCAACAACATCCCCAGCTTCGGCCCATTCATCCTCCGTCTTATCCATATTGTTAAACGAATACGCCTTGACCGCCGTTACATCAGCCGCGGCATTAAAATCGCCGCTTTCTATTTTTACTGTTCCCAATTCCTGGTACCCGTCACGATTGATGATGGACACAGCCGCACCATCCGCAACGGGGCCGTCACCCTCTGTTTTTTCCTGAGGCTGCCCTGTTACAGTGATCGCGCTCTCACCTGTTACCGTGAGATCACCTGCGCAAAGCTGTACGCCTACATGTTTCGCATTGATCGTCGAATTGTCGATTATTACCTCACCGTCCGACGGGAAATAAATGCCAAAGCCGTTTTTCACATTGAGGACGGAATTGTTTTTAAGAGTCACCGTATTGCCTGTTTCCGTGCCGTTTGTAACAATGCCATACGCATTGCCGGGCACTGTCAGTTGCACATTGTCAAGCACAAGCCCTCTGTTGTTCATATTATTCGTGGTCGGCGCGCCGACCAGGACAGCCCCGTCTGCACTTTCATCCGTAACAACAACACTGCCGTTTTTAACCGTCAGCGTTACACCGGGGTAATTTACATCTATGGCGGCGTCACCTCCCGTATAGGTGTATGTATGGCCGTCCAGATCAATGGCCCCGTCTTTCTGACCGGAAGCAATTTTGTCAGAGCCCACATAATTGTTCAGCAATACAATGTTCCCGTCCGCCGAACGGCCCGCCGCATTCGCAAGATTTCCGTAAATATAGCTGCTGCCGTCCGCTTCTTTTACTGAGAATCCGCCGTTCGGGATTAAGGCGCGGGCACTCTCCGTATCCAACAGTTTTGCTCCTGTTCCAAGCTTGATCCCAAGCGGTTCTTCCCCGTTTATATTCCGGAAAACAATATCTCCCTCAAATTTCACGACCTGATTGTAACGGCTGTCGCCGCTCTTGGTGGTTACCTGATAGTTGCTGCTGCTCAATACGGACTGCTTGCTCCCGCTGTTTTTTATTGTCACCGTATTGTCATATGCACCGCTATACGTCTGTTCCAATTTAATCGCATACCCATTGGAAGCTTTTGTATTATTGGAAGTAACGCTGTATCCGTTCAAGTCGATTGTAATATTACGTTTGTCTATCGATATTCCGTAATTATAATCCTCAGTCGAAACATAGTCCTTCAAAAGCTTTAATGTATAGCCATCCTGCATGGCGCTGCGTGCATCCTTTACAGTCTTATACCCAGTTATCGTCCCCTCCGGTGTAATGACCTGAAACGCATCGTCCTCCGATGCGAAGGCCGTAAGGGACAAACAGGAAAAAGCCAGCATAACAGCCAGCAACACCGCAAGCCCTTTCTTTGTTTTCATGTGTTTTACCTCCCTGATTTCTTAATTTTTACTGTCCGGCGACACACAAAAAAGGCGCATCCCACCCGTATGGAAACGGGCAGAATACGCCTTCTGCTTTTGTGCGGTTTTCAGCTTGGCAGGAAAAAAGGGCAGAGCTACGCTTTGCTTGCTTGCTAACATTGTCGCAATTGCCGCCATTTTTGTCAAGCCCCTTTCTGAACATAAAAAATTTTATCACAAATCTCGCTGAATTTCAACCTCTTTTTGAGAAAAAATGAGGTGTGCTATCAACAATTCAGGTCGAATCATCTATTCCGCCGTGTAGACATTTAGAGGTCAAAAAAGCGTGATTTTAAGCCGTTTCCAGAGCCTAAACTTTGAGGGGCAAGGTTGTTTGTACCTTACCCCTCGTTTTTGCGTCTGAAAGCGTTACAGGCTCATTTTTGCAGCCTTATCATTACCTCGTCTATAAGGTCTGTATATCTGCCCTGCGCCAGCAGCTTATTGCGGTAAGCAAGCAGAGCCTTGAAAACATACCGTCTTTCTTCTGCCGTCAAATAAAGGTGGTATTTCTTCTTCCTCATACGAAGATCACCTCGGCATTGACGGTTTCTATAACCGCCGACCGCAGGGCGTTCATTCTCTGCACCCACTCCATTTGATTGTCGGCTTTCAGCGTTTCGGTAATGCCCTCACGCTCCGTCCGCTGCTTCATAAGCCGGTCAAACAGCTCCTGCGCCTGTTCCTCAACATCGGCAAGGTAGGATTGCAGCTTGCCGTTTGTCAAAAGGCTGGTATAAAGTGCCTTTTTATGCTCACGGATATACCGCAAATGCCGCTGCCCCCATACGCCGATAGACCGTTCCTCTTTTTCGGCTGGTAATTCCAAGCAGGGGATATAATAATCGCCCCGCAGCTCATACCAAAGACCGTTTTGCTCGTTATAGATGTACTGTTCCATTTTGTAATCCTCCAAAATCATATATTCGCACATACATCACAGTTTCCCGATTGCCACATCTTGTTATATCGTGTTATCAGTTTTTCCTGCCCTTGCTTTTGCCCTTATAACTTCTCGTAGCAAGGGTAAAACGGTGTGAAATCGTATAAAGGGATAAGGCGAGCAGAGTGCGAAAAATCCTTTATTTTCAACGGTTTCGGAGGTCTTTATTAAATCCCTATGAGGTGGTATAACCACCTACATAATTTGAGGTTTCAAATTAATATTTTCCCATTCGGAAACCGTTGATCAATTCACTGCCAATGCTCGCCAAAGAAGCCGGCTCTGGAATATCCTCTCTTTGAACCCAGTGTGCCTCTGCCAGCTCGCTTTCTTGCAAATACAATGTTTCATCTTCTCCATCCAACTCTGCGGTAAACCCAATCATCACGGTATCGGAAAAAGACCAGGGTTGGCTTTTATAATATTGGATGTTTTTGATCTTGATCCCCACTTCTTCCATAACCTCTCGCCGTACCGTCTGCTCAAAGGTTTCCCCAATCTCCACAAAACCCGCGATCAAGGCAAATTTACCTGGCGGTGAGGAAACGTTTCTCGCCATCAACAGCTTATCCCCATGATGGATAGCAACGATAATAGCCGGCGAAATTTTTGGATACTCCGTGTATCCGCAGTTGGTACAGACCAGCGCTCTTTCTATCTCGCTATTTTGCATGATGCTGCCGCATTTACCACAGAATTTATGTGCTCGTTCCCACCGATAGATCTGGCTGCCCGTGATACCGCCAAAAGCCATCCACTGGGGCTCAAAACTCCGGAATGCCCTGGTTGGCTGCATAAAAAACCCTCCCTCCTGGGGGATTTCCAGCTGCTTTACCAGGTAAAAGCCAATCCCATCGATGCAAAACAAATACTGTGCCTGCTTTCTGATTTCTTCGTCAAATGACTCAAATCTAGGCAAAATATCCCCCTGTTCCGTATGCTGAAACAATGCATTTTGCTTTTCAAAATACAGCACAATATCCTGAGTATGCGGTGTTTGGATGCGATACGTATTGTCAAACTGATGCGGTGCAATGTCTTGGATCATCTCTTTGCCCTTCCTTCTTCATTTACTACGATTGTACCACCATTTTTTTCGCACCTCAATGCATAAAAACCACAGCTCTTCTTGTTTTTTCTTTCCATTTTTTATTTTATTTGCTACATTCAAAAAAGAGCTTGACTCTGCCGCTGCGTCATCCTCTATCCTAAGTTTCAGGGAGGGATTTCCATGGAATATAGTCTACGTGAGCTCTGCCAGTTATCTGGGGTTAGTGCTCGAACACTAAGATATTATGACGAAATTGGACTGTTAAAGCCGGTACGCGTCGATGCTACGCGCTACCGATATTATGATGATGCATCGATCATCACCTTACAAACCATCCTGTTCTATCGTGCTTTACGTGTACCTCTTGCCGAGATCCGTCATCTATTGTGCGTGCCTCTTTCCGAGCAGGCTGCGCTGTTAAAAGCCCATCTTTTGGGCTTACGCAGCCAGTATGATGCGCTTAGTGATTTGATTCATCGCGTGGAAACAACCCTTGCCTCCATGAAAGGAGACTACATTATGCAAAATTCCATCCAATTTGAAGACCTAAAACAAACGATTGTCCAGGAAAACGAGGCCCTGTATGGTGATGAGCTTCGCCCTCTATACGGCGATGAACAGATCGCACAATCCAACGCCAAAATACAAGGCATGACACAGGCGCAATACCAGCAGGCGCAGGCTTTGTCTGCACAGCTGAAGACCACGCTCCAAAAAGCGCTGCTTGAGGGCGATCCCTCCGGCACATTGGCCCAAAAAGCCTTTACGCTACATAAACAATGGCTTTGTTATCATTGGCCATCCTACTCCAAACAGGCGCATAAAGGATTGGCCGCCCTCTATTTGGCCGATGAACGTTTCACCGCTTATTATGACGCCATTGCCCCCGGCGCCGCGCAGTTTTTGCACGATGCCATCGTCTCCGCTTGCTCTTGATCTTTTCTATACCAGGCCCCGCTCAAGCGGGGCTTTTTACTTTGAAGTTCAAAATACTCTTGCCTTTTTCTACTCCATATGCTATGCTATATCCCATCAATTACTTTGAAGTTCAAACAAAAAGGAAGCGGTTGTATGCAAGATCTGACTTATACGGCGCTCAATGAATTTCTTGTAGGTGCGTTCAATGAAATTTTGCGCATCGAAGGGCGCGTCCTGTGCCGTGGTCCCTTTCAGAATCTCTCCATTCGTGAGGTACATGTCATAGAGGCAGTCTGCCAAGCGCACACACAGGGAGACAGCAGACCTAGCGTTATCGCCCCTCTTCTCGGTATTACTGCCGGCAGCCTAACAACGGCCGTCGGCCCACTGATCAAAAAAGGATATTTACAGAGAAAGCGCGGGGAAAAGGATAAGCGGTCCGTACTACTCTGCCCTACTGAAAAAGGATTGGAAATAAACCGCATCCACGCTACATTTCATCACGATATGGTTTCTTCTGTCATTCAGGCGCTAAGCAATGAAGAGTTACAAGCCTTGGTTAAAGCCTTGGATACCATACAGCAATATTTTTCCGAAAAATCTATGGAAGGAAAGGAGGATTGACTTTTTATGTCGATCCGCATCATCACAGATAGTACCTGCGACCTCAGCCTTGCTCAGCTTCAAGATCTGGACATTGATTTTATCCCTCTGTCCGTATATTTTGGCCAGGAACAGTATCTGGATAAAGTAGAGCTCAGCCCAGAGGCATTTTACCAAAAGTTAGGCCAAAGCAAAGAACTGCCTACAACAAGCCAAGTGAATCCTGATACATTCATCTCTCATTTTCAATCGGAGTTGGAAAAAGGCCATGAAATCGTTGGCATTTTTCTTTCCAGTCGGTTAAGCGGCACCTTTCAGTCCGCCGTCATTGCCAAAGATCAGCTGCAAAACGATAAAATTCACCTTATCGACTCCATGAGCGCTAGCTTTGGCAGTGCACTTTTGCTTCGCCATGCTGCCAAACTGCGTGATGAGGGAAAATCTGCGGAGGAGATTTGCCAAGCTCTAGACAGCATTAAGCACCGTTTGGCTGTGTACGGTATGGTAGATACGCTTAAATACTTGCACAAAGGAGGACGCCTATCCGCCTCTGCCGCAGCGGTAGGCACCATGCTAAAATTAAAGCCTATTGTCGGTATCAAGGACGGTGCCGTTGTCTCTGTAAGCAAAGCCAGGGGGTACAAAAGTGCTTTCCGGCACTTAGTGCATCTCTTAGAGCGCGAGCCCGCTGACCCGCAATTTGTCTTTGCCTTTGCGCATGCCAATGCCCCGGATTCGGTGCCGGATCTGATTTCCGCCATTTCCGCTCATTGCAATATAGAGCCATATATTGTCTGCGATGTAGGGCCCGTTATCGGCACCCATACGGGACCCGGCTGCGTAGGGTTTGCCTATATAAAAGCCAAAGAATGAAAATAAAAAGGACGGAATTCCGTCCTTTTTTATCTCTTGATCATATGGATCAGCTGCCTTGTGCTACGGACCCCAAGCGCCATCGTAGCGCCCAGGTAAACGACGAGGAAGGAGGCCGCACCGGCAAACAATCGCAAGAGCCCTGTCAGCGTTTCTCCATTGTGCGCCGGCAAAAAGCCAAGCACAAACAATAATACCCCTGTTGCCGCCACCAAAGAAATTACGATGCGGATCACTTGCCCTACCACGCTGCGAAGGCCCAACGAGCCCATCTTTTTATGCAGTAAAATGAGCTGTAGGGTAGCTCCCGTCAAGGCCGCTGTTGTTGTGGCAAGCGTCAAGCCCATTGCGCCAATGATACGGGATAATGTAAGATTCAACACAATATTGACACATACGCTTACAATACCAATGCGCATGGGAGTACGTGTATCCTGTAAGGAATAAAACACGCGGCTTAAAAAGTTTCTTAGGCCAAAGAAGAACAGTCCAGCGATGTACATGGCAAAAACCGGTGCGGTAAAGGCCGTGTCCTCTGCGGTAAAAGCCCCTCGCTGGAAAGCAACTGCAATGATATCCTTTTGCATCACAACGCCCAATATAATAACAGGCAAGGTGCTCAAC
>UREB01000096.1 GCA_900546685.1 uncultured Eubacteriales bacterium
TAAGCCATTCCATCGCCGATGCATATGCGCTGGCAATAGAAACGCCGGTGGGTACCATTTTGCATACGGGTGATTTCAAGGTGGACTATACTCCCCTGGATGGAGAGATGATGGATCTGGCTGCGTTTGCAAATCTGGGACGTAAAGGCGTCCAACTGCTGATGAGCGAAAGCACAAATTCGGAACGTCCGGGCTATACCATGAGCGAGCAGCGCGTGGCCAAATCGTTTGATGATTTGTTTGCGCAGGCAACAGGACGTATTTTTGTAGCAACCTTTGCCAGCAACGTGAGCAGGATCCAGCAGATCATCAAGATTGCGGAGAGCCGGGGCAGAAAGGTATATGTAGCAGGCCGGAGCTTACAGCGCATCACGGAGATTGCTACGGAGATTGGTTACCTGAAGATTCGCAAGGGCACGCTGCTGGATGACCGCCAGCTGGATTTTGTAGATCCGGATCAGGTTGTAATTTTGACTACCGGCAGCCAGGGAGAGCCGCTAAGTGGCCTGGTACGCATGTCCAACGATGAGCACAGAACCATTTCCATTCGGCCGGATGATATGGTGATTTTATCCAGTTCGCCGATCCCGGGCAATGAAAAAGCTGTAACGAATATGATTGACCGTCTGATCCAAAAGGGAGCCAAGGTCATCAACGATAGGATCAGTGAGGTGCATGTATCCGGGCATGCATGCCAGGAAGAACAAAAGCTGATGATGGCGCTGACAAAACCAAAATTTTTCATGCCGATCCATGGCGAATTCCATCACCTGCGCCAACATTCCATCACGGCGGAGGAACAAGGCATTCCAACGGATCATATGGTGATACCGCAAATCGGCAAGGTAGTAGAGCTGACGAAAAAAGGCATCCGCCTTGGTGAAGATGTGCCTTCCGGCGCGGTCTTTGTAGACGGCAGCGGTATTGGAGATATCGGAAATGTGGTATTGAGAGACCGTAAGATGCTCAGCGAGGACGGCCTATTTATCGTAACGTTGGCTGTGGACGCTGTGACAGGCGCGCTGATTTCCGGGCCAGAATTGATTTCTCGTGGATTTGTATATGTACGAGAAAGCGAGGAACTGCTGATAAAGGCCAGGGCCATTGTCATCAATACGGTGAAAGAGCTGGAGAACAAGCGGGTTGCGGGCGATTATACTACGCTGAAAAATAGTATCCGCAGCAACGTGCGTAATTTCCTCTATCAGCAGACTAAGAGAAATCCGATGATACTGCCCATTGTTTTGGATGTAGATCAGGAGGCGTTAAACCATGCAAAACTATGATAAGGCATACGAATTGGCCAAAGAAATCAAGGAAAGCGAAGTATACCAGAGCTATCTAAAAGCAAAGGAAGAAGCGTTTTCCAATGAACTAAACAAAAATTTGTACGATAAGTATACAGAGCTGACGCGCCAGGTCATGGGTGCCCAGATGGCGGGCCAGCCTGTGACGGATGAAATGCAGCAGCAGTATCAACAGCTGATGGGCGTGCTGTCTCTGAATACGGAATTGACCAACTTTATGTTGGCGGAGCATCGGCTCAATCAGCTGATGAGCGATATTTTTAAGATCCTGGCCGATGCCGTGCAAATGGATCTGGGATTCGGCGCCTAACGCAAACCTGGAGGAAGCATGAGAAGAAAGCAAACTAGTAAATCCAAACATGCAGCGCCTACATCTGATCTGAGAGAAACGCAGGCACGTGTCCAGATGGATGGGATATTGCAGCGCATCAACAGGCCGACCAAAGTATTTTTGGTTAGCCTGGGCCTGGTGCTGCTGATTGGCCTGGCGCTATGGGGCTTTATCCATGCCAAATATCTGGCGCCCGTGAATGCCTCGGACAAGACGGTGATAGAGGTGGAAATTCCGCGTGGCAGCGGAATCAACACCATTGGGAGGATCCTAGAGGAAAACGGGATCATCCGCAATAAAACCATCTTTAAGCTCTATGTGGATCTGTACGATAGGGGTAGCAAACTGCGCAGCGGTACCTATGAGCTGTCTCCCTCTATGGAGCTGATGGAAATCATCAATACCCTTTGCAGTGGAGAAAGCACGGATAATGTGGCAAAGCTGCTGATTAAAGAGGGGTATACGGTAGATGATATTGCCAATCTGCTGGTGCAGAAAGGCGTGATAGACAAGCCAGAGGAATTTACCAATGCGCTGAAGGATCTGTCTCCGTATACACAGGCATATCCATTCCTGGAGGAACCTGTTAAGGAGAAGGACAAGCGTAAAAATCCGGCGGAAGGATATCTGTTCCCGGACACCTATGAGGTTTATTCTGATGCAAAGCCGGAGGAAGTAGCCAATAAGCTATGGTATCGGTTTACACAGATTTACTCTGACACATATCAGCAGCGCGCAGAAGAACTGGATATGACGACGGATGAGGTGATTACCTTGGCGTCGCTGATTCAAAAAGAAGCAAAAAGCGCGGACTTTAAGAAGGTATCGGCTGTATTCCACAACCGCTTGAAGGCGGGTATGCCGCTGCAAAGCTGTGCTTCCGTGCAGTATATCATCGGCGTAAAGCGGCTGAATCTTACCAGTGAGGATCTGGCCATCGATTCTCCGTACAACACATATAAGAACAAGGGATTGCCGGAAGGCCCAATCTGTAACCCTGGCAAGGAAGCCATTGAGGCGGCCCTGTACCCGGATGAAAACTTTTTGGAGGACAATTACCTGTACTTCTGTTTGGGAGATCCTGAGACGGGAGAAACGGTATTTTCCAAAACATTGCAAGAGCATAATGCCAATGTAGAAAAATATCGTCCGCTGTGGATCGAGGCTGATGAGAAGAATAACACGACAGGGCAGTAAGCTTTCTAAAAGAGCCGGTTTTCCGGCTCTTTTTCCACTATAAAGATAGAATTTGTGGCAACAGCATCGGTATGCTACAATCTAAAGCATAAACAACCTCGTGTGGAAAATGCGGAGAACGGATTAAATGGAACGATTGATACAGCAAATTGCAAAGTTTGGCGTAGTGGGCATTTTGGCTACCCTGTTAGATTATGGGCTGGTGTTTGCCCTGACAGAGTGGGCCGGCCTTTATTATTTGCTAAGCTCAATGCTATCCTTTAGCATTTCTACCATTTTTAACTATATTGCAAGCGTACGATGGGTGTTTGCAGTCAATCAGGAATACAGCAAAACAAGGAATTTTGTGTTGTTTGTCATCCTCAGCATCATTGGCCTGGGACTCAATGCGTTGGTCATGTGGGTAGGCGTAGAATTTTTGCATTGGCACTATATGATTGTAAAAATCGGGGCTACAGCGATTGTCATGGTTTTTAATTTTACAACTAGGAAAAAAGTGCTAGAACAATAGGAGAGGGAAAAGTGGAAATAAACGAGAGAATTCGTCTGTATGGAATAGAATACAAGAAGACATTCTGTGGCAGGCAAAATAAAAAAGGGCTAATTGCAAAAGCTATTTTTGCGTGTTTGTTTGCGTTCATGATGATGCTTAGCAATATGGTCTTGTTCGGTGGCTCCATCTTTGGAAACTTTGAGGACAATTGTTTTCTGCCCTTTAAAGTAGGCTATCTTGCCATCTTTTTGCTATACTTTCTCCTTTCTTATGCAGTTGTTTGTCTGTTTGAGTGGCTGCTTGGCAAAGCGGAAAACCACAGCATTACGGCAAACAGAAATTATAAGAAATATTATTTTTGGATTTTCACCGGTGTGTTGCTGCTATGCTGGCTTCCCTATTATTTGTCCTATTTTCCAGGTGGCGTATTTGCAGATACGTTTCGTTCCATCTCTCAGGCAACGGGGAAAGAAGTGGTTACAAACAACCATCCGATCCTTTACATGCTGGTGATTAAGCTGTTTATCGGGATCGGAGGATTGCTGGGGCAGGGCCTGCAGTTTTCCATCGGCCTGTTTACCCTAGCGCAATGCGTTGCCATGGCCTTGGTGCTGGCATACTTTTTGTATTGGATGTACAAGCACAATGTAGCATGGGTTTATATTGCTCTATCAGGTGCTTTCTTTTGCTTTTTCCCTTTGATTCCGTACTATGCCATTGCCGTTTGGAAGGATACGCCCTTTTCGTTGGCGCTATTCTTATTTGCGATCTATGTGCTGGACATTTCCCTATCCGACGGAAAGGTACTGTTTACCTGGAAAGGCGCTGTCAAGTACTGTATATTGGGATTGCTGGTTACTTTTTTGCGCAATAATACTCTGCCGCTAGTGTTGATCATTACCCTTATCCTCTTCATTGCATATAGAAAGAAGCTTTGCGGGCCGTTGAAAAAATTTATGCTGCTGTCTATCGGCACGGTTGTTACTATTTCTGGTATACAAGGGCCGCTGTACGATAAATTAGGATATAATGAGATTAAAACGGTGGAAAGCTATGGCCCGATGCTGCAGCATATTGCCTATGTTGTAAGCACGGAGGGCGATGTGAGTGAGGATCAGGTGCAGTTTCTTTACCATATTATCCCCCTTGATAAGATGAAGGAAATGTATGCGCCGTGCATTGTGGATCAGATCAAATGGGATCCTTCCTTTGATAATGAGTATCTCAATGAGCATAAGGATGAATTTATCAGAGTATGGGCCAGCATTGCTATGAGAAACCCCGGGAGCGTAGTAAAGGCGCAATTGCTGGAAACATTGGGCTTTTGGGACATTACGAGGGGAAAAAGCACAGGGTATATCCAAAAGGATGTTTGGTTTGAGGGACAGGGGTTGGTAAGTATAGATTACTTTGAGAAAGTATTTGGATTTTCTTTTGATGAATTTGTATCGCCCAAGCACTATATCAGCGCGGCGCTTTTTGCGTGGCTGGCATTATGCAATGCAACGATTGTAGTTTCACAGAAAAAGTACCGGTTCCTATGGGTGTTTTTAATCCCGTTGTTTATGTGGGCAGGCACGCTGATCGGTACGCCGATAGCCTTTAGTTTAAGGTATATTTATATTTGTGTTTTATTTATACCGATGGGATTTTTACTTTCTATCCTTCCTTATCCCCAGAGAAAAAAGACCGAAGCAGAAACAAATAGAGCATAGGAGACAAAGCCGCCAATTTGGCGGCTTTGTTCTTTCTTACAAGCTGTTTGGCGTATCCTTTCAAAGCAAGGAGGGATCGTTTGATGTTTAGCATGGCATTGTTGTGTTTAAGTCAGCTTGTTCTTTTGGTTGGCAGCGTCTCTTATGGGCCTACCTTTCCATCACCGCTTTCCAAGGAGGAAGAAAAAGAAACCATTGCGCGCATGATGGAAGGGGATCAGGAGGCAAAACACAGTCTAATTACCCACAACCTGCGCTTGGTCGCGCATATCTGCAAAAAATATGCCGTCAATGGCAGAGATTTGGACGATTTGATTTCCATTGGCAGCATAGGGCTGATCAAGGCGGTGAATACCTTTGACCCGGAACGGGGCAGGCCCATCGGAAGCTATGCAGCGCGGTGCATTGAAAACGAGATCCTCATGAGCCTGCGCCAGGAGAAAAAAACAAAGGGCGAAATCGGCATTGACGAGGTCATCGGTACGGATAAAGATGGCAACCAGGTACGGCTGATCGACGTGATGGGGATTTCCTCTGACTGTACCGAGCAGCAAGCTGAGACCAGTATGGATGTTCAGCGCCTGAAGGCAGCCATCGAGAGGGTATTGGGAGAGCGAGAAAGGGTGATCATCGAATTGCGTTTCGGGCTGGTAGCCGGCCGCTGTAAGACGCAAAGAGAGATTGCGGACCTATTGGGCATTTCCAGGTCATATGTATCCAGAATCGAGAAAAAAGCATTGCGTTTGCTCAGAGACGCCTTAGAGGAATAATCGAGAAGCAATTGCATACTATTGGGTCTTGTACTACAATGAAAAGTACAAGGAGAATACGAACATGCAAATGAGATTTGGACCCTCGGGAAACTCAGAGAGCTTTTTTGCAGAGGGACATAAAACGACGATAGAGCAGCCTAAGTGGCTGCATGAAAATTTTGCGTTGGATGCGTTTGAATATAGCTTTGGCAGGGGCGTGCGCATTACGGAAAAGAGCGCAAGGCAGATCGGGGAAGCGTTTGATGCATATGGCATCCAAAAAAGCGTACATGCGCCTTATTTTATCAATCTGGCTACAGAGGAAGAGCAGAAAAAAGTAAGCTGCTTAAAATACTTCGAGCAGGCATGCCGAGCGGCACAGTGGATGGGTGCCAGGCGAGTGATCTTTCATCCAGGGGCACAGGGGAAGATGGAAAGAGAACAGGCTGTAAAAAATATTTTGACGCTGTTCCCACAGATCCTGGAAAAGCTAGAAGCACAGGGGCTACTAGAGGGGATTACGCTTTGCCCGGAAACGATGGGAAAGCTGGGCCAGATCGGAGATATTGAGGAGATATTGCGCATCTGTGCATTGGATGAAAGACTGATTCCCTGCGTGGATTTTGGGCATATCTATGCAAGGCGCTTGGGACAATTTGGAGATAAGAAGAGCTTTGCCGCCATTTTGGATGGCATTGAATCAAGCCTGGGCAAAGAAAGAGCAAAGCAGATCCATGTCCATTTTTCTCGAATAGAGTTTACCAAGGGCGGGGAAAAGCGGCACTGGAATTA
>UREB01000097.1 GCA_900546685.1 uncultured Eubacteriales bacterium
GAGTTGCCAGAATCGATGCGGCGCTGATAGCGCTCCTTGATGGTCTCATACCCGCCGTACATGGCGCCGTCGTTATACAGCTCAAAGACGCTGGGAATATTGACGCCCTTGGGGCACGGTACACAGTATGAGCATCCGGTGCACGGCACCTTAATGAGCTTTTTATACGTTTCGCGCACGGTATCGATCATCTTGAGCTCATCCTCGCTCATGCTGTTGGGCTGAGCGTTCTCAAAGATGCGGATGTTATCCTGCAGCTGTTCCATGGTGGATACGCCGGAAAGAATACAGGAAACTTCCGGGAAATTATACATAAAGCGGAGCGCCCACTCTACCGGGCTTCGCTTATCGGGATAGCTGCGGTAGATCTCTTGGATGGGTTCCGGCGGATTGGCCAACCCACCGCCGCGCAGCGGCTCCATGATTACGATGGCCATGCCCTTGGAAGCAGCATATTTCATCCCTTCAATGGTCGCTTGATTGTCTACGTCCAAAATATTCATCTGGATCTGGCTCATATCCCAGGGATAATAATCGATGACTTCCTTATAGGTCTCAAAATCATCGTGGAACGAACAGGCAATGGCCTTGATCTTTCCCTGTGCCTTGGCCTTTTCCATCATGGAGACCATATTGATTTTTTTCAGCTGGGCAAAGGATTCCTTACCAAGGTTATGCGCCAACAGCACATCCAGATGATCGGTTTGCAGCTTTTCCAGCATACCGTCCAGAATGCGGAAAAATTCCTCTTCGCTGTTTACCTTTCCCGGCGGGATCTTGCTGACAACCTTGACCTTTTCGCGGTATCCGCCGGCCAGCGCCTCGCCCAAGAGCTTATCGCAGTCGCCATCAAAATACATCAGGGCAGAGTCAAAATAGTTGACGCCATGATCTGCCGCATAGCGAATCATTTTGATGGCTTCTTCGCGGTGAATGGTTTTGTTGCCCTTTTCGTCCACACTGCTGGGCAGGCGCATACAGCCCATGCCAAAGGCCGATACCTTGTACCCCAGCTTGCCGTATTCACGGTATTGCATGATTGATTGTCCCCCTTGTCTAAAAAATACCTTTTGCCATACGCACCGGCCGCAAGCCGCGGCCGGGCGATGGAAAATTCGTTATTTGCCGGCGCTCACAATGGCCTCATGCGCCTTTTGGAGATTTTCAATGATATGGATATGCTGCGGGCATTTCTTTTCACAAGCTCCACACTTGACACACTCCAGCGGAGAGGCGTTGTTTTTCAGCACATGGCTGTAATTGTCCTGTACTACATTGGCAAAATCGTTGTACATATTGCCATTGTTATACAGGTAAAAAATCCGCGGAATATCCACGCCTTTGGGACATGGGATGCAGTATCCGCAGCCGGTGCACGGTACCTTGATCAACGATTGATAGGCTTGGCGAACCTTTGCAATCATGTCCAATTCATCCTGGCTCATCACATTGGCCTCAGCTTCTTCAAAGATACGGATATTATCCTTGAGCTGTTCCATGGTAGATACGCCGGACAGTATGCAGGAAACCTCTGGGAAATTGTAGACAAACCGCAGCGCCCATTCCACTGGACTGCGTTTGACTGGATATGCATCATAGATTTTCTGTACGGGTTCGGGCGCATTGGCCAGCCCTCCGCCCCGCAGCGGTTCCATGATGACGATGGCAAGGCCCTTAGAGGCGGCGTATTTCATCCCCTCTACCGTAGCCTGATAGTTGACATCCAGAATATTCATCTGGATCTGCGCCATGGCCCAAGGATAAGCATCCACCATTTCGCGGAATAGATCTACATCATCGTGGAACGAAAAGCCAATGGCCTTGATCTTGCCGGCCTGCTTTGCCTTTTCCATCCACTGATACATACCCATCTGCTGGAATCTGTCCCATGCCTCGCGATTCATATCATGCGCCAGCAGAACGTCCAGATAATCGGTTTGTAATTTTTTCAGCATGTCATCCAGCGTGTTGTTGAATTCCTCTTCACTGTTGACAAAACGCGGAGGGATCTTGCTGACGACCTTCACCTTTTCGCGGTACCCGCCGGCGAGCGCTTCTCCTAAAAGCGCATCACAATCGCCATTGAAATACATCCGGGCGGAGTCAAAATAAGTAACCCCGTGGTCGGCAGCATAGCGGATCATCTTAATAGCTTCCTCGCGCTGTATGATCTTGTTGCCATGCTCATCCTTGACGTGCGGGACACGCATACAGCCCATACCAAAGGCCGATACTTTGTATCCCTCATTGCCATAATCGCGATACTGCATTAATTTTCCTCCTTTAAGATAAAACTTTCTATTTATATATTACAGCATATAAATGTTTTTTACTACCCTTTTTGTTTTCACTTTCAAAGAGGTTGTCCGATGGAAAAACGGGCAAAAGGCGGCGCAATGCCGCCTTTGCCGGTTTAGGAAGGTTAAAACAGGATGCAGATCAGATTGCTCCGGCCTTCGTTGATGATGCGCTGAAGCGTCATCTGCATCTTGGCCTGTGCTTCTTCCGGCATACGGGTCAGCTTGTTTGAAAGCCCTTCCTTGACCAGTTCATGCAAGGATTTCCCAAAAATGTTGGTACTCCAGATCTGTGTCGGGTCATTTTCAAACTCGCTGAGCAGATAATGCAGCAGCTCTTCGCTTTGCCGCTCGCTACCGACGATAGGCGATACCTCTGTCTCGATATCCACCCGCATCAAATGCAGGCTGGGCGCGCTGGCCTTAAGGCGTACGCCAAAGCGGTTGCCCTGGCGGACAATCTCCGGCTCTTCCAGCGTCAATTCATCCATAGAGGGTTGCACAACGCCATAGCCCGTTTCGCGCACCGCCTGCATGGCGTCCGCTACGCGGTCGTATTCCTTTTTTGCCTCTACCAATTCTTTGAGCAGCGCGATCAGGTGGTATTCCCCTTCAATGGGCGTGCCGCATTCATCGCCCAGCACCTTGTAAAACAGCTTCGGCTGTGTGGATGCTTCGATCTCTGCCATGCCCTGCCCCAGCTGTAGCTGCACCAAGCGCGGCGGCATCAGCGATTCGCATGCCTCCAGGCACTGCATCATCTTAGGATAATCGCGCACGCACTCGATCTGGTCTGTGGCCTGCTCTACGCTTTCCATGACGCTCTGCACCAGCCAATGGTCCTCCGAAAGCGCAAAGATCCATTCCGGCATGGCAATGCGGATCTCTTTCATTGGGAACTCAAACAAAATGCTGCGCAGCAGCGCCTCCATATCCTGGGCCGACATCTCCAAAATGTTACAGAGGATTACGGGCACATCGTATTTTTCCTGCAGGGCCTTTTGTAGCTGCTGGGTTTCGGGCAAGGCGGTGTTTTTACAGTTTACAATGACGACAAATGGCTTGCCCAGCGCCTTTAGCTCGGAAACCACCCTTTCTTCACTGGCCACATAATTGGCGCGCGGGATATCGGTGATGCTGCCGTCGGTGGTCACAACCACGCCAATGGTGCTATGTTCGCTGATCACGCGCTTGGTACCGATTTCTGCGGCCTCTGCAAAGGGAATGTCCTCTTCCGACCAGGGTGTGCGGACCATGCGCGGCCCATCGTCATCCATTTGCCCGGTGGCGCCGTCTACCAGGTAGCCCACGCAATCCACCAGCCTTACCTTGGCGGAAACGGAATCCTCCAGGGTAAATTCCACCGCTTCGTTGGGTACGAAATTCGGCTGCATGGTCATAATGCCCCGCCCTGCACCGGACTGCGGCATCTCATCCATGATACGTTCCTTTTTATACGGGTTTTCCACATTGGGCAGCACCATCATATCCAAAAATTTTTTGATGAACGTACTTTTGCCTGTGCGTACCGGGCCTACTACGCCAATGTAGATTTCGCCCCCGGTGCGCTGTGCAATATCGTTATAGAGATCAAACTGTTCCATCCGCTGTTGTCCTCCCATCCACATATGTATCACAATATATGCACAAAAACGGACCGGCAGAACATGGCTTTCCCCGAAATGGATCGGAATTTTTGTTTTTTCCCCATTTGACGGGCAGCCGCGACGAAAAACACCCCTGTACAGCGATCAAAAAACGGCCCACGAAGGGGCCGCTGTGCGTTTTCCATATATTCTATTTTTCTTTTTCTCCCAATATCAGCGATTTTGGCACACCTGCCGCCATGGTATACAGGGGGTTTACCAGCTGCCCCAGGTACATCTGACCGGCCTGGGTAATTGCCTGATATGCATCCAAAGCATCCCAGCCGAAATCGGCTGCCATCCAATCGATAAGCGCTCGGTAAGCCATACGGGCCGCGCTTTCCAAGGGCTTGGCGGCGGCCACCGTTATCAGATGCGTTGGGGTTTCGATGCGTGGGCCCTCAATGCGCTTTTTTGGCAATACCCGGCAACGCAGCGTCACCTCTGCTGCCATTTCCAGCGCCGTGCCGCAAAATTCTCCATCCCCTTGGCAGGCATGGGCGTCGCCTACGTACAGCTTGCCGCCATCGGTATACACCGGCAGATAGACAGTATGCCCCGGGCAGACGTCCTTTACGTCCATATTGCCGCCATGCGGCCCGGGAACGACGGAGGAAATGCGCTCATACCGCGGCGCAGTACCCAGCGTGCCTAAAAAAGGCTGGTAGGCAAAGCGCAGGCGTTCGTTTTCCTGGCAAACAAAGTCTTGACCCTGCTGCACATAATGATAGACGCGTTCCATAGGCGGCGCGCCCAAAAGCGGGGTATCCTCTGTGGGTGACAACGCGCCCACACCATTATGGATGCGGCTGATCGCCGTGCCGTCATGCGGGCGAATTTCTAAAATGTCGACAGCCAGCGTATCGCCTGCCTTGGCGCCCTCCACAGAGATGGGGCCTGTCAGCGGGTTGAAATAGCCTTCTTCGGCGTCCAACGCATTTTCTGTAAACAGCGTAAACGCCTCCCCTTGGGCCACGCTGGCAAGGGGCGCATCCATCGGATCCATTGCATAGGTCTTTTGGTTCGGCTTGAAGATGGGCATCGTCTCTCTCCTTTCAATCAAAAAGCGCACAAAGGCGCTTTGCTTTTTATTTCGATCCAAATCTGTTTTCCGTACCGTTTTTCAGCCGACGGATGTTGGCCCTATGCTGCACGAACGCAACCAAAACCAGTACCGAGCACAGCACTACAAGGTAGGTATCTGCAAAATGCAAGCAAATCACCAGCACCCACACCAGCCCTAGGCACACCAGCGAACCCAGGGAAAAGTACCGGCTGACCGCCAGCACCACCAGAAAACAGGCCATGGCAATCAACGTGATATACGGCACAAACGCAAGCATAACGCCCACGGTGGTTGCAACACCCTTACCGCCCTTAAATTTTAGGTAAATCGGCCAGTTATGGCCTGCTACGGCGCACAAGGCCCCAAGATACGCGCCCAAGGGCCCCATGATCCACTGCCCCAAATACACCGCGCCAAAGCCCTTTGCCATATCAAACAGCAGCACCAGCAGCCCGTATTTGATGCCAAAGGCACGCGTCATATTGCTGGTGCCAGGGTTGCCGCTGCCATACCGGCGCACATCCTTATGCAGCATGCCGCGGCTAAACAGCACGCTGAACGGTACAGCGCCCAGCAGATAACATACGATACATCCCAATACATAGTTCATGCGTTTTTGTCCTCTCTGCGGCGAATATACAGGCGAATCGGGGTGCCCTCAAACCCAAAGGTATGCCTGAGCTGGTTTTCCAAATACCGCTTATAGGAAAAATGCATCAGCTCCGGATCGTTGACAAAGAGCACGAACGTCGGCGGCTGCACGGCCACCTGCGTGGCATACAGAATATTCAGCCTACGGCCCTTGTCTGTCGGCGGCTGTACGGTGGCGGTGGCCTGGTTGATGGCCTCGTTCAATAGGCCGGTGGAGACGCGCAGCGTGCTCTGCTCATACACATGGCCGATGAGCTGAAAGATCTTATCCACCCGCTGACCCGTTACCGCGGAAGTAAACAGCGTTGGCGCATAGGAAACAAATTGTAGTTCGCGCGCGATGTCCTTTTTGAATTGGTTCATAGTATGGGTATCCTTTTCGACCAGGTCCCATTTGTTGACAACGACGATACAGGCCTTGCCTTCCTCATGCGCAAAGCCAGCGATCTTTGTATCCTGCTCCGTTACGCCCTTGGTGGCGTCGATGACAAGCAGCACCACATCCGCCCGGCGGACCGCTGCCAGGGCGCGTACCACGCCGTAGCGCTCTATGCTGTTTTCGCCAATGGCGCGCTTGCGTCTAAGCCCGGCCGTATCGATCAGGATATACGCCTGCCCATCGCGGGTAAAGGGCGTATCGATGGCGTCGCGTGTGGTGCCCGGCATATCCTCTACGATGACGCGTGTGGTGCCCAGCATATAGTTTACCAGCGAGCTTTTGCCTACGTTTGGTTTGCCGATGACGGCGATTTCCAGCGGCTTTTCGCCTTCCTCTTCTTCCGGCTCTTGTACGGGCAGATGGGATACGATCTCATCCAGCACATCGCCGATGCCAATGCCCAGCGTAGCGGAAATGGGGAACGGATCCCCCATGCCCAAAGTATAGAAATTATAGGCGTC
>UREB01000098.1 GCA_900546685.1 uncultured Eubacteriales bacterium
CCGGTCGTATAAAAAGGCTGCCTGGCCTTTTCCACGTCCTCAATGCCAATGCCGCTATCTTCCACTACGACGGTCATGGTGTCTCCCTCTATGGTGCATTGCATCCTGACCTTGCCCGGCTTATTCTGATAACCGTGGACGATAGCGTTGGTCACCGCTTCACTTACCGCAGTTTTTACGTCTGCCATCACCTCCAGTGTAGGATTCAGCTGCGAGAAAAAGGCGCCAGCTGTGACCCTGGCAAAGGCCTCGTTCTGCGAAACCGCATCAAAAATCAACTCCATTTGGTTCTTCATCCCACGTTCCCCCTTTTCCCGTCCACTCTTTTCAGAATTTGAAACAGCCCGGAAAGCTGCATTACCTTTTCTATACTCTTGTTCATATGACATACACTGACGCTCCCACCCTTTGATTTCATGCGTTTATATCGGCCCATCAAAACTCCGATGCCGCTGGAATCCATCAAGGTAAGCCCTTTCATATCCAGTCTGAGTTCTTTTAGGTCGTTATCTCGAATATACCCATCCAGCTCTTTGGCCAGTTTCGGCGCGGCTGCATGATCCAATTCCCCTGTAAGCTTTACAATCATTACACTGCCGCGGCGCATGGCTATGGTTTTCATTTGCCTGCCCCCTTTTTTATAATTCTTGTATAATTTCTATTTTCGCACCCTTTGATCCTTTGAAGAAAAAGCACGTGTTATTGCTAATTCTTACCATTTTTGTCGAATTCATTCATAAAAATTATTTCCAGCATCTGCCAACGCTTTGTTATAACGGATCGGTAAAGCGGGCATACTGAAATCATGGCAGCTCAAAACAAACAAAAAAAGAATCCGACTTCCCGACGGACGACCATAAAAACATTGAAAACTACCCTGTTATTCTTGTTAATCGGCCTACTTTGCCTAGGCGCTTTTGCCACCTCTTATCTTTTCAGCCTAGATCTTTCACAAAAGCTAGATCCTCAAAAGATCTATGGCGTTGCCCAAAGTACGCTGGTGTATGATAAGGATGGAGCCGTGGTTGCCAATATTCATGGGCTGGAAGATCGCGTCTGGATCCCTCTTTCCGACATTCCTGCTCACGTACAACAAGCCATCATATCTGCTGAGGACGTACGGTTCTATTCGCACAATGGCGTGGATATCAAGCGTATTTTTGGCGCGCTCTGGCAAGACATCAAATCTGGCTCATTGGATCAGGGTGCCTCTACCTTGACCCAGCAGCTCATTAAAAACAGCATGCTGACCCGTGAAAAAACCTGGTCAAGAAAAATAGAAGAGGCTTTTTTATCCATCGAACTGGAACGCCGCTATACCAAGGATGAAATTTTAGAGATGTACTTGAACTACAATTATTTCGGTGCAGGAGCCTATGGCATAGAGGCTGCGGCACAAACATATTTCGGCATTCCCGCCAGTGAGCTGACGCTAGATCAGGGTGCTCTTCTGGCTGGTATTCTAAAATCCTCCGCCAATTATGCGCCGCACTTGAATCCTGAAAATTCCGTGGAACGGCGCAATCTGGTCTTGTCCTTGATGGAAAAATACGGATACATTACAGCAGACCAATGCGCCCAGGCGCAAGCAGTGCCATTGACGCTACATATGAAGGAGGACAATGCCCAATATGGTTGGTACGTGGACGCGAGCCTGGAGGAGGCAGCTTCCCTTTTGCACATTTCTTATGATGATCTACAAAAGGGAGGATATCGGATTTATACGGCCATGGATCAACGTATGCAGTCCACCGCCGAAGCGCTATTTGCCGATGCAGAAAACTTTCCGGAAAATGCCTCCGACGGTACTGTGCCGCAGGCGGCGCTCAGCGTTGTAGACGCCTCTACAGGACATGTATGCGCCTTGATTGGCGGAAGAGAATATGAAGTACAGCGCGGCTTGAATCGTGCAACGCAGGTAAAGCGTCAGCCTGGATCCGTAACAAAGCCGTTGCTCGTTTATGCCCCTGCTCTGGAAGGAGGATCTTTTACCGCCGCCTCAATTCTCAAAGATGAGCCAACTGACTTTGACGGATACCAACCTAAAAATTTTGGCGATACATACAACGGGCTGGTTACGCTACGCATTGCCGTGGCAAAATCTCTAAATGTACCGGCCGTTTCCGTATTGAATAGCATAGGGCTGGAAACATCCGTTTCCTTTGCCAATTCCATTGGCCTTACCTGCAACCAAGAAGAGTTGGGGCTTTCCATGGCGCTTGGCGGCTTAAGCGAAGGATTTTCTCCCTTACAAATCTCTTCCGCTTATGCAGTCTTAGCCAATGGCGGCACCTACCATGCGCCTAAAATGGTTACGCGCATCGAAAACAGCGCTGGGGACGTTCTTTACCAAAGCGATGGGCAGGGCACGCAAGTGCTCGGAGAAGACACCACCTTTATCCTCTGCGATATTCTGCAGTCCGTAGTAGAAGAAGGTACCGGCAAAAAGCTTTTTGTAGAAAATGTGCCGCTTGCCGGGAAAACCGGAACCAATGATTATGAAGGAAAGGGCAACCGGGACATTTGGTCCGCAGCCTTTAATCCTGATTTTGCCGCCACCGTCTGGATGGGATATGATACCACCGATGAACAACACTGCCTTCCCCCCTCTGCTACCGGCGGCTCCTATCCTGCGAAAATCATTCAGGCATTATTCGCAAAATATTATGAGGGTCAGGAGGGGCCATGGTTTGCGGCGCCGCCCACCGTGGAAAAGGTTTCCTTGGACCAAACAGCACTGCTGAGCGGCGAAACAAAGCTTGCAACCGAAAATACAAAGGATGTGTTGGAAGAGTATCTTTCTGTGGAACAGGTAGCCGCCTTAGCTCAAACAGATTACGGCGCGGCAGTGCTGGAGTTTACTGTAAATTGCAACGAGCAAGGGCAGCCCGTGCTGTCGTTTTCTCCCAGCAGCGCTGTGGCACAGTATCAAGTGATCCGCGTGCTGGAGGGGCGAGAGGTATGTTTGGATACGCTTTCTTATCAGCAATCCCTAAGTTATACGGACACAACAGCACCCATGGAGCAAAACCTGCAATACTATATACAACCCGTAAACGCCGAGGGAGAAAAAACAGGCACGGCTTCCCAGCGCATCATGATCCGCCCTATGAAACCCGTGCCATAATCCTTTGACAAACGAAAAAGCCGCAGCATGCTGCGGCTTTTTTAGCTTTTTATTGAAGATCAAAAATGATCGGCCATGTATACATCCTTTTCCACGAAGACCTTTGATAAGGTTTTCTGATTGCCGAGTATTTGCACTGTATCACGATAAGCGATTTCTTCCAGCCCCATAACGCCCAACGCGAGCTGGGTAAAATCTGCAATATCCACGGAAAGATCAGAGTTACTCTGTACTTTTGCCACTGTCTGCACATGACCATCCCGATATTGCACCTCATAAATGCCTTCGTTTTCAGAGAGGAACGCATCCTTGACCTCAATTGTAAACGAACCCGTTCCCTGCGGCATTCTCATGGTTTCCAACACCTTTTGCACATGGATTACACGCGCCATGTCATGCGTTACAAATCGATGCTTTGCCAGGTCCGCATTGGGCAGATATTGATAAAATTTCGCTCTGGGTGGCATTTTCAGCGTTACATTCCTTACCTGCGCACGCAGACCGGACAAAAAAGACAGAATGCCCATCAATGCATTTTCATCCACATAATCGAGATCCGTTACATGGATATCCAAAGGATCCTCTCCGGCCGGGGCAAAGATTAAATATCCTACCGGCGCTGCTTGATCGTCATAAAAAACGTATCGATAATCCCTATGCAGATATGGATCGCCGCCCATCATCTTCAGCCATTGCCGATTTGTGCGCACCAAAGCCATGTTATAACGCGCGCTGGCGGCATTGTGGACGGCATTAAAATCATCCAGCGGATCGCCTGGCTGATGCAGGCGGGCTTGAAAAGGCGTTTTGGCATAAGGAAGCAAACATTCGAGAGAAAATGTATATTCGCTGACTTGGTTGGCCACCGCATAGCCAAATTGCCTATAATACGGCTGCGAAAATGGGCTGAGCACCGAAAACATAACGCCGTTGCTGCGGTCCTCCGAAAGCACACCGTGCAAAATTGCCCTCACACGACCCTTGCCCCGTGCCTCCGGCAGAGAGGATACGGCGGAGATGCCGCCCATGCGTACCTTTTGCCCGTCGAAAAACATCGTATAATCGATGTTTCGTACCCGTGCCGTCATACGCTCGTCATCATCAAAATACGCCCAAATAGACTCGAAAATTTCTTCCGGCCTATCCGCCTCGTTTTTGGCCTCTTCCCTGGTCGTTCTTAGAAAGGCAACTCTTTTGATTTGGTCCGCCTTTTCATACTCTTGCAGGGTAATCCGTCTTACTCCCATCACAACGCCTCCTATCAGTTATTTTATGCTCAAGATTCTTGGTATCCCTGTGGGTTTCTCTTTTGCCAGCGATAGCTATCTTCGCAGCATTGCTCTATGGTTTTTCTCGTTACAAAGCCAAGCTGCTCTTTGGCCTTTGTGACTTCTGCGTAGCATACTGGCAGATCACCGGCCCTTCGCGGAGCAAACTCATACGGAATCTCTACACCGGTGGACTTGATAAAGGCATGTACCAATTCCAACACGGAAACGCCACGGCCTGTACCGATATTAAATGCCTCCACGCCCTTATTTCTCAAGGCATAATCCACTGCAGCCACATGGGCCTGCGCCAAGTCCATGACATGGATAAAATCCCGGATACAGGTGCCATCTGGCGTATCATAATCATTGCCGAAAATGGATAACTTCTCCCTTTTCCCCACCGCAACCTGTGAGATATACGGCATAAGGTTATTAGGAATGCCGTTGGGATCCTCTCCGATGAGGCCGCTTTCGTGCGCGCCAATGGGGTTAAAGTAACGCAACAGCACCACCGACATCTGCGCATCTACCTTTCCGACATCGCGAAGAATCTGTTCGCCCATCCATTTTGTCCAGCCATAAGGATTGGTGCAGGCGCATACATCCTCTTCCTTGAGCGGCATGGCGTTATGAACATCGTAGACCGTTGCTGAAGAGCTGAATACAAAGCATTTTGCGCCAAACTCTGCCATGACCTTTAAAAGACTGATCGTACAGCCAAGGTTATTTTGATAATACATCAGCGGCTTTTCTACCGACTCTCCGACCGCCTTGAAGCCCGCCCAATGAATGACGGCATCGATTTTATGCTTAGCAAAAATCACGCTGAGCTCATTTTCGTTTTTTATATCTATTTGATAAAAAGGAATCTCCTGTCCTGTAATCTGTTGCACACGATCCAAAGCTGCCTTTTTACTGTTGGACAAATCATCCGCAACAATGACTTTATGCCCGGCCTGCAACAGCGCAATACAGGTATGCGTTCCAATATAGCCCGCACCCCCTGCGCAAAGAATGGTTGCCATGACATTTTCTCCTCTCCAATGTTCTATATATACGAATGAATTATACCATAGAAACACATGGATACCGGTACAAGAACAACATTTTCTATAATTAGGGTTGATTTTTTCTTGATTTTGTAATAAAATTGTAACAAATCACCGGGATGGGATAGAAATTCTTTAAAAATTTATATCCTTTTCATGCGATTTATAGTATAATATTTCGTGTTGAATACCCGAGAAAAGAAAGAAAGGATGTACCAATGAAACGTTTTCGATCTTTTGGTGTCGGTGTGTTGGCTTTTACCATGACCTTCATGCCTGTACTGGAATTCGCTTCGGCGGCGCCGGAAACGAATGAAAATCCGTTTTCCGTGCAGATCCAAACGGCGATCATCCAAAGTCTTGAGACTTCGATGACCACTGGCGGCGAAGTAGAACAGGATGTTGCCATTGGCAACGACGGCACGGAGGCCCCTGTTACGGTAGAGCCTGCCACTACGGAGGAGCCCACCTCTACGCCGGAAGCAACGGAGACCCCCGAGGCAACTGCGGAGTCGACTGAGACTCCTGCCCCGACGGAAACCCCTGTTGTGGACGACGAGGACAAGGCTGACGAAGCGACTACCAAAATCACGAGCACGACTTTGACGCCGGGGACAACCAGCGAAGAAGTACGGATCCTTCAGGAACGCCTGATGGAGCTCAACTACATGGAAAGCGATCTGCCGACTGGATTCTATGGTTCTATCACCAAAGAGGCCATTCAGTACTTCCAGCGTGCCAATAAGCTGAAAATCGACGGCGTAGCCGGCGAAGAGACCTTGAAACTGTTGTTCTCTGGCGATGCGAAAAAGTATACCATTTTCCCCGGAGATAGCGGCTCTGACGTCTCTAGCTTACAGCGTCGTTTGAAAGCACTGAATTACTTTGACGGCAATGTAACCGGCTTCTTCGGCAGCGAAACGACCTCGGCTGTTAAAGCATTCCAAAAGGCAAACAAGCTGACTGCTGATGGTGTTGTTGGTACGCGTACGCGTGAACGTTTGTATTCCGAAAAGGCTGTTGAGGCGCCTGAGACATCCAAACCGTCTAAGCCGTCCTCTACGCCAAAGCCGACGCGAAA
>UREB01000099.1 GCA_900546685.1 uncultured Eubacteriales bacterium
GCAGTTTGTTCAGTTCCGTGAAGGTTTCTTCAAACGGCGTGTCCAGATCCGGCCAGTGTACCTGGTACAGGTCGATGTAATCGGTACCCAAGCGCTGCAAGGATTCCTCGATCTCCTCTCTGATCTTGGAGGCTTTGCTGTTGCGCGCATTGTCATTGTAGATATCCAGGCCTACTTTGGTGGCCAAAATGATATCCTCACGCTTACGGCCCTTGATGGCCTTGCCTACCACCTCTTCGGAATGGCCGCTGCCATAGCACGGCGCCGTATCAATGGTGGTAATGCCCGCGTCCAGCGCAGCCTGGATGGTCGCAATGCTCTGCGCATCGTCTACTTTGCCCCAAAAGTCGCCGCCCATGCCCCAGGTGCCCAGGGTAATGACAGACATGTTCAGGTCGCTTTTTCCCAATTTGCGGAAATACATAGTTTTTCCTCCTCTATCTGTTATGCCTTACAGCATAAAATATACGAAAAGTTATTCAACGACGGAATCGAAAATCCTCTTTACATCGTCATAGTACAGCGGGATATGGTGGCCTACCGAACCATCCTTTTTGCAGGTATGGTCAAGCAGCTTTTGCATATCTTCTTTTTTCACGCCCAGTTCCTTGAAGGTCAGCGGCATCCCGATTTCCTTGAGCCAAGCACGGAAGCGTTTTACGCCCTCCAGCGCCACGCCCTTGGGGTCTTGCATGTCGTATTCCACATCAAACACGTTGGTTGCAAACTTCACGAACTGGTGGATATCCTCCTGGGTATCGATCATAAATTCCATCCAGGCCGGCATGATAACTGCCAAGCCTGCGCCGTGCGCCGTATCAAACAGGCCGCTTACCTGCGTTTCCAGCCCGTGGCAGCTGCCATCCATGCCCAAACGGCCCAGGCCGGTGGTGTCGTTGTGGCTGAAAGAACCGGCCAGCATCAGTTCCGCATGCGCATCATAGTTTTTCGGATCGTTGATGGCAATGGGCGCATATTTGATCACAGAGCGCAGCAGCCCTTCGCAGAACTTATCGCCGAGATAGCAATCGCCCTCTGCAAAGTACCGCTCTACGGTATGCGCAAAAATGTCCGACGCGCCGGCCGCCGTCTGGTAAGCGGGCAGGGTCATCGTCCATTCGGGATTCATCAGCGCAAAGACCGGGCGGCAGGGTTCCAGCATAAAGCCGAATTTGTGCTGCGTATCCAGATCGTCCTTGATCACGCTGGAACGGCTGGTCTCGCTGCCCGTGGCGGAAATGGTGTGGATCGTGCCCACAGGCGCCATCTGGGTCGGCACCAGCTTTTTCTGGAAGATCTTCCAGAAATCATCCCCGTATACCATGCCCAGCGCAATGGCCTTGGCCGTATCGATGACGCTGCCGCCGCCCACTGCCAGGAAGAAGTCCGCACCCTCTGCCTTTGCCTGTTCCAGGCCCTTTTTCACCAGAGACAGGCGGGGATTGGGCTGTACGCCGCCAAGCTCAATAAAGGGAATGCCCGCATCGTTGAGCTCTGCCACCACGATATCATACAGGCCGGAACGCTTTACGCTCCCGCCGCCGTACACCAGCATAACCTTGGTGCCACCGTACTCTTTTACCTTTTTGGCAACCTGCTTTTCAGCCCCTTTGCCAAAGACAATGTCGGTATACATGTGGTACTGGAAATTTTCCATCAAAAGACACCTCTCCTAATGATATATTGTTAAAACACATCGTTTTAATCTCTTTGCCGTCTAAAAATGCTGTTGCTCACAATCAAAAACAAACCAAAACAAACAAATGGTATCAAACACAAATACATAGTTTCATTGTAGGGAATGGGGGTATATTTGTCAAGAAATACCCTGCCATCCAGCGCCCCTTTTTCGGCCTGTGTGCGCACCAAACAAGCGCCCCGATCGGGGCGCTTTTTATAGGCGCTTATAGAATGCCGTCATGCGCTGCATCGCCTCTTTTGTCTTTGCCTGGTCGCCGAAGGCCGTCAGCCGGAAATACCCTTCTCCGTTGTGCCAAAAGCCGACGCCCGGCGTACCTACCACTTGGGCTTCAGCCAGCAGCGCGTCAAAAAACGACCACGAATCCATCCCGTTTGGGCATTTCATCCATAGATACGGCGAGTTCTTGCCGCCCACAAACCAGACGCCCAGCGCTTGCAGCGCCCCCGCCATCACCCTGGCATTTTCCTTATAATAGTCGATGGTGCGGCGCGCCTGGCGCTGGCCTTCCTCTGTAAACACCGCTGCCGCGCCTTTTTGCACGATGTAGGGAACGCCGTTGAACTTTGTCGTCTGCCTCCGCAGCCACATGCGGTTGAGCTTTGCCCCCTGCCGTTCCAGCGCCATCGGCACCACCGTATAGCCGCATCGCGTGCCGGTAAAGCCCGCTGTCTTGGAAAAAGAGCAAAATTCAATGGCACAGCGCTCTGCACCCTCAATCTCATAGATGCTGCGCGGCAGCGTTACATCCTCAATAAACGCCTCGTACGCCGCGTCAAACAGCAGCACCGCTTCCCTTTCCAGCGCATACTCCACCCACGCTTTTAGCTGTTCTTTGGTGTACACCGCGCCGGTTGGGTTGTTTGGCGAGCATAGATAGACAATATCTGCCTCCAACCCTGCCTGCGGCAGCGGCGCAAACCCATTGCTTTCGTTGGCATCTGCATATACGATGCGCCGGCCCGCCATTACGTTTGTATCCACATACACCGGGTAAACCGGGTCCGGCACGCATACCGTATTGTCAGCGGAAAACAGGTCCAGGATGTTCCCGAGATCGCTCTTGGCGCCATCGCTGATAAAAATCTCATCCAGCGCCAGATCCACGCCCTTTTCTTGGTAGTATCCCTGTATCGCCCGCTTTAAAAACGCATAGCCCTGTTCCGGTCCATAGCCGTGAAAGGTCTTTTGCACCCCCATCTCCGCCACAGCCTGCTGCATGGCCTGGATCACCGCAGGGCACAGCGGCTGGGTTACATCCCCGATGCCCATGCGGATGATCTCCTGATCCGGATGCGCCTTTGTATACGCCTCTACCTTGTCGGCAATGGTGGAAAACAGATAGCTTTCCGCCAAGTCATGATAATGCTCGTTGATTTTCATCGTTTCTCACCTGCTTAATCCATCTCAATTTCGCCGGTAAACGCCAGCTCTGCCCCGCCTTCCATGGTCACGGTATGCTCGGTATACACCACGCTGAGGTCTCCGCCCTTTAGGTGTACCGTCACCGCCTGGTTTTGGGGGCAGCGCCCGGTTTGTACCGCTGCCGCCACTGCCGCGCATGCGCCCGTACCGCAGGCCATAGTTTCGCCGCTGCCGCGCTCCCACACCCTCATTTTCAGCTCCCGCGGGCCCAGCACCTGGATAAACTCGGTATTGACTCTTTCGGGAAACAAGGGAGATTGTTCAAATTTCGGGCCGATTTCGGTTAGCGGCAGCGTCTCCACATCCTCCACAAACACCACACAGTGCGGATTGCCCATGGATACGCAGGTAATGCGGGTCTGCTTTCCTCCAATGGTAACCGCTTGGTCTATCACCCGATCCATCGGCAGCGCCACGGGAATCTTTTTGGCCGAAAACTCCGCCGGCCCCATATCCACCTTGGCGGCTACGGCCTGCCCGTTTTCCACCGTCATATGCAGGGTCTTAGGCCCGCTTAGCGTTTGGATGCACAGCTGCTCTTTTTTTGCATAGCCCTTATCATAGAGGTATTTGCCCACGCACCGGATCGCATTGCCGCACATTTTGCCTTCGCTTCCGTCCGCGTTGAACATCCTCATTCTGCCATCCGCCCCTTCTTCGGGCAAAATCATCACCAGGCCGTCTCCGCCAATGCCCTTGTGCCGATCGCTCAGCCGGACAGCCCATGCTTCGGGATGCTGCAACGGTTGCTCCATACAGTCAAAGTAAATATAATCATTGCCGCATCCGTGCATTTTAACAAACGAACGCTTCATCTGTTTCCTCCCTATCTTGCCGCCTGGTGCTGCTTACGTGTCCAGGTCATAGCGCCGCAGTACGTCTCGCGCTACCTCGGCGCGCGTTTTACGCTGATCCATCGCCTGCTTTTCGATCAATCTGTGGGCCTGGCCCTCCGCCATATTTTCACGCTCGATCAATAAACACTTGGCGCGGTCCACCAGGCGGATCTCTTGAATTTTCTGCTGAAGCCTGTCGTTTTCATGCTGCAGGCCCCGCATTCTGCGCTGCGCCGCCATCGACAGCTTCACCGCTTGCAAAAACAGCGCCTTGCTCATCGGCTTTTCTACGATCAAAATGCCTTCTTCTTCCACCTCATGCGAAATTTCATCAGCCAGCTCGCTTTTCACAAGCATCACCACGCTGGCAGAGGTCTGTTCGGCGGCAAACAGCGCAAATTCCTTGCCGAATTCATCGGTCAGAGGGGTATTGACGATGACCACCGGCGCTTGGCCCTGGATCAAAAAGCGCCGCGCCTGGCTGCCGCTTTTTGCCATATGGATCTGCGGAACCGCCATTTGGCGCAGCAGTTCCGCTAAATACGCACGGCCTTTTTCCGAGCTGCAAACCAGCAGTATGCCCTCCATCGTCTCCCCTCCTTCCATGGTTTACACAGCGTTGTCAGATGCTTTCAAAATACAGCTCTTTTTCGCATCGCACCGCGTTGCCTGCCTGTTGGCAGATACGGCATTCCTCCAGCTTTTTGCCGGCAAATTTTTCCACATAGGCCGCCGGCATCACCCGCGCGATAAACTTGCTGTTTCTCGCCAGCAGAATTGCCTGCTCCAGCGTATCCGGCAGGTGCTCAAAAGCGCGCAGCGTAGCAGCATCGGCATGCCGTAGGTTTAGGTTTGTGGGCGGGCAGAGCTTTTTCTGCTCCTCTATGCCTTCCAGCCCTGCATAAATCAGCAGCGCCAGCGTCACATATGGATTGCAGGCCGGGTCTGGCGAACGCAGCTCCATCCGCGCATGTTGGCCCGTGGCCGGCGGAATTCGAATCAGCTGCGAGCGGTTTTCATGCGACCAAGTAATGTATTTCGGCGCTTCATCCTCGCCAAAACGGACATAGGAATTGACCAGCGGGTTGGAAAACGCCGTGATCTCCGAAATGCGCTCTAAAATGCCTTGGATAAACCCTTCCGCCTGGGGAGAATGCACATCCTTTTCGTTTTTGAAGATATTTTGCCCCTGTTTGAACAGCGATAGATGCAGATGCAGCCCGCTGCCGCTCTGATTTTGCATGGGTTTGGGCATAAAGCTGGCGTGCAGCCCGTTTCGGTTGGCCGCTGTCTTGACCACCGATTTAAAGGTAATCAGGTTATCCGCCGTTTCCAGCGCATCATGATACTTAAACACGATCTCGTTTTGCCCCGGCCCTTTTTCATGGTGCGAGCTTTCCGGCGCCAGCCCCATCTGCTCCATATTCAGGCAGATCTCCCGGCGGATGTTTTCCCCCTTATCCAGAGGGGCCACATCCAAATAGCCTGCCTTGTCCTGCGGCGTTTCTGTGGGCTCTCCGTTTTCGTCGAGCTCAAAGAGATAAAACTCGCATTCCGCCCCTACCTTGCAGACATAGCCCATGTCCGCAGCCTTGCGGATGGCACCTTGCAGGATGTGCCGGCCATCCCCCATAAACGGTGTGCCATCCGGGTGCCGTATATCGCAGTAAAAGCGAATAACCCGGCCCTGCTGCGGCCGCCAAGGGAGCACCGCCACCGTCCCCGGATCGGGAAACAGCAGCAAGTCCGATTCCTCTATATTCATAAACCCATCCACCGCCGACGCATCAAAGGAAACGCCGTGTGCAAAGGCAGCGGGCAGCTCTTCTGCCATGATAGATATATTTTTCAAGGTGCCAAACAGATCACAAAAAGCCAGCCGTACAAATTTCACATCGTTTTCTTCTACAAACTGAAGCACTTCATTGACGGTATCCTCTCTCATCTTGGCCCTCCTTTTGCTTTGTTATGCGTATATGTCTTTTTATTATATCAGGAAATGTTTCATTTAGTTATGCGTATACAGCTGTTTGTACGGATTTTTTGTATCCGGCGTCAGCACGGTAAACGCCTTCTGTTTGATGCGCTGTACCGAAATGCCAAAATGCGCGGCATAGGTCTCCAAATGCGGCTCAATCTGCGCCATATCGGCTTCGGTAGCCGGCGCACTCAACACCTGTGGCGAAAGATCCTTTGGCGCGTCTCCGCGCAGCAGGATCTTGCCGCCATGCATGCCCGTAGCGCAGAAATTTCCTACCAGCGGCTGGCCCGGCTCGCGTCCCAGGCCCAGGACAACAATCAGCCCGCCTGCCTGGTATTCTCCTAGAAAGCTGCCTGCGCAGCCGCCAATCACCAGCACAGGCAGCTTGTTCTGATAGGCCTTCATATGGATACCAGCGCGGTATCCTGCATCCTTTTCCACATAGATGCATCCGCCGCGCATGGCATATCCGGTAGCATCCCCGCAGCTGCCATGGATGATGATGCGCCCCTCGTTCATAGTATCGCCCGTAGCGTCCTGGG
>UREB01000100.1 GCA_900546685.1 uncultured Eubacteriales bacterium
ACCGGCGACCTGCTGATTACGAATCAGCTGCTCTACCAACTGAGCCACAGTAGCAAATAAATTTTCAACGCTAATAGATTATAGCAGAAGGGCATGGAACTGTCCAGCCCTTCTGCTCTAGATTTTTATACATTCAAGAATTTTTTCTGCCGCGCAAATACATATACAGATTGCATTTGACATTGCCATTGTACAGCTTGCGCTTTTTATCTGCCCTTCGCCCGAAATCCCTTTCAAACGCTTCATCGGATGAGATGGCAAAAATGCCCATACGGGAATGCTCGGCTTTGAGCTTTCCCAACGCCCGGGCTACATGCTGTCCCTGTGTTCTTTCCATTCTAAGGCCATAGGGCGGATTTGTGACAATCAACGACTGCTCAGCCGGCAGCTTTAGATTGGCCACATCTCCACAGGCAAAATTGATATATCCATTGACTCCCGCTCTTTTTGCATGCCGGTAAGCCATGGACACCGCCTTGTCGTCAATGTCGCTGGCCAACAGATGGGCAAATCCCTTTTCCCTTTTCTGTGCCATGGCCTCTTCCCTTTGCCTCGCCGCCTCCTGTGCCCAATTTTTCCATCCATCAAAGGCAAACGTCCGCTGCAAGCCAGGCGCTATGCGGGCCGCCAACATCGCCGCTTCAATGACAATTGTACCCGATCCGCAGCAGGGATCGACCAATGTTTCTCGCCCATCGTAATACGATAGCATGGCCAACGCGGCGCCCAGCGTTTCCCGTAAAGGCGCCTGGGCGGAAAGATCGCGGTATCCTCTTCGGTTCAATCCAGGGCCGCTTGTATTCATCGCAATGGTCGCTTCATCCCGCAACAACCCGATTTCGATGTTGTAAGCCTGTCCTGTTTCCGGGCACCTGGCATAGCCGTGGGCCGCCATCAGAGCATCCGCAATGGCCTTTTTGCTGATAGACTGTACATCTCGCACAGACCCCAGCTTAGAAAGCGCACTTTTCCCCGTGACTGTAAACGCCGCATCTGCCGGCAGCAAATGCCTCCAATCCAAGGCGCGCACACCGTCAAATAGCTCTGTGAATGTCTTCGCCTTGCAGGTTCCCAGCTGTACAAACACACGATCCGCACACCTAAGCCAAAGATTCGCCTTGATGATCAGCGCTCTGTCCGCTTCAAAGAAAACGCGGGCATCTTGTGCGCGTACATTTTTAGCGCCCAGCATAATCAGCTCGTCGCGCACCAGCGCCTCCACGCCAAACATACAGGTTGCAAAGCAGATCATAATACCGTCTCCTGCCCTGTGGGCGGCGGTACCGGCGGCTGCGCAGGCCGTACAGGCGTGTTGTTGATCAGCATTCCATTGACCAAAAATTCAAACCGGCAGCCTAAAAATTGGCTTGCCGCCTCGGACAATGTCATCCTGGACATATAGATGTTCAAAAACTCTTTGACAGAAGAGCTGTCGTCCATCTTGCAGGCAAAGCGGATCACTCTATTTTCGCTGTCAATGGATACCTGCGTATTGCGAATGGAATAGTTTACGCGGTCGTGTATATCGTTAAAATCATATTTTGTGCGCCGTACCCTTGCCCTGTGCGCATCGATCTTATCCGCAATGATAAGTGCTGCGGATATCTCCGATACAGGGCATCCGCTGCGTTCATCATGGTTGCCCACAGCGCTACATATGCGGATCACCTCGGCCACGGGCATCCCCATTTCTCTGAGCAACGGCATCAAAAGCGTAGCGCCCGTCTGCGCATGCCCATCTCGGTTGATGGCGTTGCCAACATCATGTACCCAGCCCGCAATGGCACCCAGCTCCACGGTGCGCTCATCAAAGCCCAGTTCATGTAAGATCTGCCTGGTAATCCTGCTTACATAGCCTACATGCCGTGGGCCATGATCGGTATAGCCCATGGCTTCCAAGCAGGCATTGGCTTGTTCTATCAGGATGGCGATGGTTTCGTTGGCCATCACATCGCTTAGCATAATAGGTTTCATTCCTACTCCTCTTCCATCATTGCCATTTTGATGGCCTCGTAATCTTTATCACCGGCAAACTCACGATCCAATTCCACCCACGCGCCCAGCTCCTCCGCAGCATCGCGAATGGCGCAATAGGTATAGTAATCCAGCTTTGGATCTTTTAGCTGCTTTGTCAGCATCTCTACGGCCCGTTCATCACCCAGCTTTCCAAGACAGCTGGCATAAAAGGCCTTGTGTTCCGGGTTTGCCTGGCAAAATAAGGCAGACAACCGCTCAAAGGCCCCTTCCAACGGCCACTGGCAGAGGATATCTGCCAAGATCTGTTCCGTCTCCTCATCCACTTGTGTATTCATCAGCGCCAACGCCTTTTCCGCTGCCTTGGCACCAAACTGCTGCACTGCCTCTACCCACAGCTGTTTTTCCTCATCCTCTACGGTTTGCTCTAATATCTTAGTAAAGCCTACCTCCAGCAACGGTGGGTATTGCATTTGGCATAAAAGCTCCAGCATCTCCCCCCTTACAGAGGGCAACGCACGCTCTAGCAAGCGAAACATCGCTTGGGCGGTATCCTGATCCTGCTGCGCTAAGGCGCGCGCCAGCTGTCCTGGCAGCTCCTCGCCTTCTTCCCAGTAATCCCAGGCAAGCTCCAGCAGCGTCGGCCCATCGAATTGCATATAGTATTCGCACGGTGTCAGCCCGCCCAGCTGTGTGTTGGGCGTATGGTTAAATTCCTCATACCATTGATCGGAAAGCGCTTCGATCTCCTCATCCTTTAACCCCTGGGCCTGTGCCAATCGCGGCTGGATAAACGCGCGGTACAGCTGTTCAAAATCGATTTTCATTCCTTCTCTTCCTCCATCGCAGCCAGCAGCATCGCTCGGTACGGCGATTCCTCTTCCGGCTCAGGTTTCCTGCCAAGCCCCGCTTTTTCTCTGGCCAGACTGCAAAGCGCACCCGCCATCTTTTCCGGCTCCAAAGCCGGGTACTTTCCATGTAACGTCTCTACATATTGTGCCCAAATCGATAGAGCCAACAGCATTGCCGCTTCCTCTTTTTCCGCCAGCATCGCACGGCACAACGTTTCTACCTGCCGATATGCTTCCGGCAAATTCTCCGGCAAATGCGGCACCAACGATACCCGCGCCTCCATCAGCCCGTCCGGCGTCAACGCAATATACGGCTCTTTAGCGCCTATACGTTTGAGCACGCCGAAAATATACTGCTTGAGGCCCAGTTCCATCTCTGGGATCATCAGCGCTTCACGCAGCCATTCGATAGCGTCTGGCGTACCGATCAAGCCCAGGATCTCCGCCATGGCCTGTGTCATGTGTTCATCCATCATATGCAAGCCCCAACGCACAGTATCGCGGAAGGTTGCGTCGTTTTCCCATCTTTCCCGTATCTTCTCCGGCGTCTCTCTGGACCATGCGCTGATCTCCGTCATGCGCTGCAAGATTTCTCCAGGCGGCAACTGTGGAAAATATTCCAGCCTTTTATAATCAGCTTCTCCCTTTAATGCCTTTTTGGCAACCGTCCTATAAAAAGGCGCAATGGAAAAAAAGTCGTCTACCTGAACCATCACATCAAAACACTTAAGTGCCTTGGCATACTCTTTGCAGTTGTACGCTGCAATGCCGGTACAAAACAGCGTTTTAGGGTCAAAGGGCCGCTCCTCCAATGCTTGAGAGAAAAAGCGCAACGCGCTTTCATCGCGCCCAGCCTGGGCCATTGTCAACGCTGCCTTATAGATTTCATCCAGGCTTTCCGGCTGCATGGCGTCGAGCTTTTCCAACAGCGCATATTCTTCCTGCCAATTATGCTTTTCATTGGCAAAAATCAGCAGATTGCAGACTGCGTGTACGTTGTTTGGCTCTGTTTTTACCATCTGGCGTACCAGATCCGACGCTTTATCCGGTTCCTGATTCATATAATACGCCAACGCCAGGTTGTTTTTGGCATACGAAAGCTTAGGCGCCTGCTTAAGGACGCCCTCCAGTACCACTGCGGCCTCTTGAAACCTACCACGGTCCAACAGCTGTTTGCCAAGCTCTGCCTGCTGGGCAGTTTCCTCTGAAATCCCTTCCTCCTCTGCCATCAGGCGCAGCTCCTCTTCTATAAAGAGCAGCATATCCTCCGCCTGCTCGGCCAATGGCCCATAGGGATGGCGCTGCAAAAACTTGGATAAGGCCGAAGAAGCCAGCTCATATTCCTGCATGCACAGGTAATTGTACCCTATGCCAAATTCACAGCTCTCCGGCACGGGCTCTGTCTCCCTGCTCAGCCGAAGCAGCCATTGGTTGGATTCTTCATAGCGTTCCATATCGGTCAGAATTTCCGATATTTTTAATTTATATTCGATATTGTCCGGCGCTCTATCGATGGCCTTACGATAATTTTGAAAGGCCAAGGCCAGTTCTCCCCTGTCCGCATACCGTTGTCCGTTTTTTGCGTAAAAGGAAGGCTCCTGTGCAAAGGATAATACTTTATTGCCTTTGAGCCATAATGGCTTTTGCATCGATTTGATCGTCTTGCTCCTTTATTTCGTCATTGTTTTCCTGTTGCCTGCTGCAACAGCGCTTTCAGCGTTTCTTCATCAAATTGGTATGCCTTATTGCAGAATTGGCATACGATTTCTGCCTGGTGATCCTCTTCGATGATCTCCCGAAGATCCTTTTCCCCAATAGAGATCAGCGCACGCTCCATCTTTTCCCTGCTACAGTTGCATTGATAGCATACCGGCACGGTCTGCGTCAGTTCCATCCGCATACCCGAGAAAATAGACTGCACAGCATCCTCCAGCGTCATTCCTTCGGATAGCATAAAGGAAAGCAGCCCACAGCCCGTTGCGCGTTGTTCCAACTGCTGCAAGACATCCTCCCGGCATCCCGGCAGAGGAAATACCGCCATAGCCCCTGCGCTTTTTACGCTGGCATCGCGGTCTACCGTAACGCCGGTAAAAATCAGGCAAGGGCGCTGTTCGGAAAGCGTAAAGTAATAAGCGAAATCTTCCGCCACCTCTCCGGTCTTCAGCTGAGTCTGCCCAATATATGGTTCCCTGCCGCCGTTGTCCTTCACCACTGTCAGACGGCCCGCATGCCCCAGAATACCGGATACATCCAGCTTTCCGTCCGTTTGGCGGATCGGCAGATCCGCCTCCGGGTTCTCAATGGCAGCGCGCACCGTACCCTTGGGCGATGCCACGGCCAACACCTTGCCAGCCGGCCCTCCGCCGTCAATGGCGCATGTAACGTCGCCGTTTTCCGCCTTAATATCGGATGCCGTCAGCAGCGCTCCCATCATCAGCCGGCCTACCGCCGCCGTGTTGGTAGGGGAAAGATGATGAATCACTCTTGCCGTCTCTACGGTATCCTTGGCCGTCAGCGCTACGGCATAGGCTTCTCCGTTTTCCAGCGAATAATGCCTTAGCTGATCCTGTACTTCTATTATCATATGGATGATCTCCTTGTTTCCATTCAATTTTTCTTGGCAACAAACTGCCATCTGCTACAATCGGCCTGCGGCTTATCCTTGGTACCAAAGCCATACACATGCACCAGATCGAATCCCACGTTATACAGCGTTCTTTCCAGCGTTTCCATAGCATGCAGATATAGCGTATGGCGCTCTGTTGTCCGTGCGTACAGCCCACCCCTTCGTTGGGTAAAAAGCGTCAGCTCCATCGTACACACGCTGTCGTCGGCCTCTGTCTGCAAAATATAGGCCGCATCTTCCTCCAGCTGACAGTAGCTGTCACAGCCGATTTCTTCTTGGTAATGATAAGGAGTGCTCACATCAAAGAGCAGCAACCCGTTATGCGGCAGTTGCTCGTATGCCGAGGTAAAGAACAGCGGCACCTGAAGCGGCGAAAGATAGTTCACGGGATCGCACGTCGCGACCACCGCCACCACAGGCCATTCCAGATCCAGGCAGGTCATATCCATCTGCTGAAAGCATACAGAAACATTCTCTGCCCGCGCATTTTGCACCGCTTTTTCCAGCATAGCATGCGAAATATCCCCGCCAACAACCCGATAGCCGTTTTTGGCCAATGCAATGGCCGTCTTACCGGTACCGCATCCAATGTCCAGCACGCGGGCCGGGGCTTCGGCCGCAAAGTCTGATAGCAAGCGTATGACATAAGGGGCAAATGCCTCCGTTTGTTCATTCATAAATCTATCATATACCTCTGCGAATGTCTGATACATCGACATGCGTTCCCCCTCCTTTTTTGACTTTATATTGTATCATATCTTCCGTTGTTTCCGCAATGTACGCCCTATTTTCATCCTTTTCCGGCAATTTGTTTTGCTCTCCGCTTCACAATCACCTAAAAACCGCATAAGATATGCCGAACGGCAATTGACAAGTGCTTTCCCTGATGATACACTGCTAAAAAAAGAATTTATCTTAAAGCAGAAGTAGAGGCGCGCATTTTAGGCGTACCGGCGGAAAGGGGGCGAACACCCATTGGATCTGTCGGGAAGGGAAAATGCGCCGAAGGGAAATGAGGCGTTCGCAGCTTG
>UREB01000101.1 GCA_900546685.1 uncultured Eubacteriales bacterium
GGATGTACTGCCCAGCTTTACCAAGGACACCACCGACCGCAACCGCACCTCTCCCTTTGCCTTTACCGGCAATAAGTTTGAGTTCCGTATGCTGGGCTCTTCGCTGAATATCGCCTGCCCCAACTACATTTTGAATACCATCGTCGCCGAGGCTCTTCGCCAGTTTGCCGATCAGCTAGAGCAGAGCGAGGACTTTGAATCTGCGCTGCATAATCTCATCGTGCAGAATTATACCGCGCATAAGCGCATTGTCTTCAACGGCAACAACTATGCGGACGAATGGGTGGAGGAAGCGGCGGCCCGTGGGCTTTACAATCTGCGCACCACCGTGGATGCGCTGCCGCATTACATCAGCCAAAAAAACGTCGACCTGTTTACCCGGCACCACATCTTCACAGAGCCGGAAATGCATTCCCGCTATGAGATTCTGCTGGAAAACTATGTCAAGGTTCTCAACATCGAATCGCTTACCATGCTGGATATGGCGCGCAAAAAGATCGTGCCGGCCGTTGTCTCGTATATCAAGCAGCTGACCGAAACCGCCGCGGCCAAGATGACAATTTCCTCCTCCCTGCCCTGTGAAACGGAGCGGTCTCTGATCCATCGGCTTTCCTCGCTGCTGGATGCTGTCAGTCGGCAGGCAGAGGCGCTGGAGAATGCGCTGGCCCAGGCACCGGCAGACGGCGCACTGGCCCAGGCGGAATATTACCGCGACAAGGTGATCCCCGCCATGACAGCGCTGCGCAGCGCCGCAGACCAGCTGGAGCCGCTTGTCGATAAGGCCCTTTGGCCCTTCCCCACATACAGCGATCTGCTGTTCAGCGTAAATTAAGCGTTTTCCATATTTTTGCACAAAGGCGTGTGACGGATACATCCCTTCTCTCCCCCCAATCGTATCCGCCGCACGCCTTTTTATATTTTTATCTTTTCGTTTAAGGAGGTATGCACTATGTTCTCTTCCGTCGACACCATGTGGGTGCTCATCGGCGCGGCGCTGGTCTTTTTCATGCAGGCAGGCTTTGCCATGGTGGAAACCGGCTTTACCCGCGCCAAAAACGCCGGCAACATCGTCATGAAAAACCTTATGGATTTTTGCATCGGCACCCCCGTTTTCTGGGTCCTGGGCTTCGGCCTCATGTTCGGCACCGATCTTGGGGGCTTCATCGGGCTTCCGGACCTGTTTGTGCAGGGCAATTATGATTCTACCTTCCCTACCATGGCCTTTCTGATCTTTCAGACTGTATTCTGTGCCACAGCGGCCACCATCGTATCCGGCGCTATGGCAGAGCGTACAAAGTTTTCAGCCTACTGCCTATACAGCCTTGCCATCAGCGCCGTCGTCTATCCCATTTCCGGCCACTGGATCTGGGGTGGGGGGTGGCTCAGCCAGCTCGGCTTCCACGATTTTGCAGGCTCTACCGCCGTACACATGGTAGGCGGTGTCGCCGCCCTCATCGGCGCCAAAATGGTAGGCCCGCGCATCGGCAAATACGGCAAGGACGGAAAGCCCCGGGCCATTCTCGGCCACAGCCTTACCCTGGGCGCGCTCGGTGTGTTCATCCTATGGTTTTGCTGGTTCGGCTTTAACGGATGCTCCACTGTATCCGCGACCGGCGATGAATCGCTGTTGTCCATGTCCAACATTTTTGTAACCACCAACCTTTCGGCCGCCGTTGCCACCCTGGCCGTCATGATCATCACCTGGGTACGCTACAAAAAACCCGATGTTTCCATGACCCTAAACGGATCGCTGGCCGGCCTGGTGGCTGTAACGGCAGGGTGCGATATGGTCAACCCCTTCGGCGCCGCCTGCATCGGCCTCATAGCCGGGTTCGTCGTTGTTTTTGGCATCGAATTCATCGATAAAAAGCTGAAGATCGACGACCCCGTCGGCGCCATCGGCGTACACGGCCTTTGCGGCGCAACGGGCACGCTGCTCACCGGCCTGTTTGCCACAGACGGCGGCGCGTTCTACGGCGGCGGCTTCTCGTTCTTCGGCGTGCAGGCACTGGGTGTTGTCTCCGTCATCGCTTGGGTCACGGTGATGATGGTCATCATCTATACCCTCATCAAAAAAACCGTCGGCCTGCGCGTGTCCCCGGCCGAGGAGATCGCCGGCCTGGATATTACCGAGCACGGCCTGGCCAGCAGCTACGCCGATTTTATGCCCACCAACGGCTTTGTCGGCCAGAGCGCGCCGGTAGACGCCGCCATACCCGTCGAGGTCCACACCGCCTCCGGCCGCGTCGATCCTGGGCTTAAGATGACCAAGGTCGCCATCGTTGCCAACCGGAACAAGTTTGAGGCGCTCAACAGCGCGTTGAATGCCATCGGCGTCACAGGCATGACGGTCACCCAGGTCATGGGCTGCGGCGTACAGAAAGGGCACGGCGAATTTTACCGCGGCGTAGAGGTGGAAATGGCGCTGCTTCCCAAGATCAAGGTAGAGGTGGTCGTCTCCACCGTTCCGGTGGAAACGGTGATACAGACCGCGAAAAACGCCCTGTTCACCGGCCATATCGGCGATGGCAAGATCTTCGTCTATGATGTGGAAAATGTCGTAAAGATTCGTACCGGGGAAGAAGGCCCCGCCGCCTTGCAGGATGAGGACTAACCGTTCTTCCTGTTTTAGCCGGGAAAGGAGCAACTTGCTCTTTTCCCGGTTTTTTGCTGCGTTCATTTGACTTTTTGCGTTCTTGGTTCTATAATTTGTGCATATGCCCAATATAGGAGGTGATCGGTATGCCCCGTACCAGCAAATGCCGCCGCGTCTGCGCGCTGCCGCCCAACGCGGTATTTACCCCGCAGCAAACGCCCTGCGCTTTCGTCGTGCTCACCGTAGAGCAGGTAGAGGCCCTGCGCCTTTGCGATTTAGAGGGGTTTGATCAGGATAAGGCCGCCGAGCAGATGATGATTTCCCGTGGCACCTTGCAGCGCATTCTGTACGGCGCGCGCCGCCAGATGGCCGATGCCCTGGTTCACGGCAAAGGCATCCGCATTGAGGGCGGGCATTACCAGCTGCACCATCCGGGCTGTACCTGCCAGGCCGCCTGCCAGCATTGCAGGCTGCCGCATACCAGCGAAAATCAAGAAAACGAGGGATCCCAACATGAGTGAAGAATGCAACCACGTCTGCGAAGGCTGCCCTTCCGCAGGCAACTGCCAGAGCAATCCACAAAACACCAAAGCACAGTTCCGTGCCGATTTGAACCCCGCCAGCCGTGTGGATAAGGTCATCGGCGTCGTATCCGGCAAGGGGGGCGTGGGCAAATCCATGGTCACGTCGCTGCTGGCCATCGCTGCCAACAAAGCCGGGCACACCACCGCCATTTTGGACGCCGATATTACCGGCCCTTCCATCCCCCGCACCTTTGGCCTAAAAGAAAAGGCGGTGGGTACGGAAAACGCCATCTATCCCGTAACCACCAGCACCGGCATCCAGGTGATGAGCATCAACCTTTTGCTGGATCGTGAAAACGACCCCGTCGTTTGGCGCGGCCCCATCATCGGCGAAACCGTCAAACAGTTCTGGTCGGATGTGCTGTGGAAGGATGTCAACGTCATGTTCATCGATATGCCGCCCGGCACCGGTGATGTGCCGCTGACCGTGTACCAGTCTCTGCCGCTGGATGGCATCATCATCGTTACCTCTCCGCAGGAATTGGTCTCCATGATCGTCGGCAAGGCCGTCAATATGGCTGCCCTGATGGAGGTCCCCATCCTCGGCATCGTAGAAAATATGAGCTATGTGGAATGTCCGGACTGCGGCAAGCACATCCAGCTCTTTGGCGAAAGCCATCTGGAAGAAACCGCCTTGCAGTATAATCTGCGCATTTTGGATCGCCTGCCCATCGATCCGCAGCTGGCCCGTGCCTGCGACCAGGGCACCTTGGAGCTGTATGGCGGCGATCTGTTGAAAAACGCGGTAGAAGCCGTAGAAAAGGTTTGAAAGGAGTGCTAAATATGAAACTTGCAGTTACCGCACAAAATGGCCAGGTGTTTCAACACTTTGGCAAATGCCCGTCCTTTGCAGTATTTACCGTAGAGGGCAAAGCCGCCTCTGCGCCCGTGCTGTTGGATGCTACCGGCAGCGGCCACGCCGCCATGGCCGGCTTTTTGAAAAACAACGGCGTGGATACCGTGATCTGCGGCGGCATCGGCGCCCCGGCTAAGCAAATGCTTTTGGATCAGGGCATCCAAGTCGTCTCGGGCGCCTTCGGCGATATTGACGCCGCTGTGCAGGCGTTTTTAGACGGCACCTTGAAGGATAGCGTCCTGCCCACCTGCACCCATCATCACGGTGAGCACGAGCATGAGCACAACTGCGATTGCGGCGGCCATGGCGCGCACGGCCATGAGCACTGCGGAGGCCATCACAGCTGATCCTTTCGCATTCAAAAGGGCCTTTCGGCCCTTTTTTTCTGTACAAAACCGATTGGCCGTTTTACACTATGGGCAAAAGGATGTGGCATCATGAACCAAATCAATTATGATCGGCAAATGCAGGCGCAGATCGAATCCTTGCCCAGCGGATCCCGCCCCACCCTGCTTTTGCACAGCTGCTGCGGCCCCTGCAGCTCTGCCGTGCTAGAGCGGTTGGCGCCGCATTTTGACATCACTGTTTTTTTCTACAATCCCAACATTTTGCCCGCAGAGGAGTATCAGCACCGCCTGCGTGAACAGCGCCGCCTGCTCCGCCAAATGGTACTGCCTCGACCCATCGTGCTATGGGAAGGGCCGTATGAACCGGATGCCTTTTTCCATCAGGCCCACGGCCTGGAAAACGAGCCGGAGGGGGGCCGCCGGTGTACGGCCTGTTTTTCTCTCCGCTTACAGCGCACCGCTGAAACGGCGGCTGCGCATGGATTTGATTTTTTTACTACGACCCTGTCCGTCAGCCCTCATAAAAACGCCGCGCTCCTCAATGAAATCGGGGCGGCCCTGCAAACGGAATCCTGCCGCTTTTTGTTTGCGGATTTCAAAAAGCGCGGCGGCTACCAGCGTTCGCTTGCCTTATCCCGCCAATACGGGCTCTACCGGCAGCGCTACTGCGGATGCCCCTTTTCCCTTCGCTAGTCTTGCTTGTGGATGCGCTCTGTTTATGATAGAATGCTTGTCAGGCAGCGCAGCCGCTTTGCCTTTTTACAGCTTGTCAGGCGTACCTGTCCGGTACGCCTTTTTGCTTCGTTTTCTCAAAAGGAGGGGGAACTCCTATGGACTTTGCCAAGATCCTATTGGTCGAGGATGACCAAACCATTGCCATGGGGCTGGAATTTGCCCTATGCCAGGAAGGATATACCGTTACCGCCTGCGCACGCATCTCAGAGGCCCGGCAGGCGCTTTCTTCCCATGCATTCCATCTCGCCATTTTGGATATCAACCTGCCGGATGGCGATGGTTATGCGCTCTGCAAGCAGATCAAGCAAGCTTCGCCCGCAACCTCCATCATCTTTCTCACCGTTCATGAAGAGGAAATGAGCGCCGTCATGGGCTTGGAGCTGGGCGCTGATGACTATATCACAAAGCCGTTTCGCCTACGCGAGCTGCTGGCCCGCGTCAAGGCAGTGCTGCGCCGCGGCCAATCGCTGGCCACCAACATGCTGCAGGTAGGCCCTCTGCGCCTGTATCCAGACCAAGCCAAGGTATACCGCCAGGAAGAGGAGCTCTTTCTCACCGCTATGGAATACCGTCTGCTGCTCGCCTTTATGCGGCATCCCGGCCAGGTGCTTACCCGCAGCCGCCTGATGGAAGCGCTTTGGGATGTGGACGGCGCTTTTGTGGAGGACAATACCCTCTCCGTCTATGTGCGCCGCCTGCGCGAAAAGATCGGCGATACCGATGCTGCCCAGCCGCTGATTGCCACGGTTCGCGGCCTAGGCTATCGAATGGAAGGATAAAAAATCATGCGCTTTTTCAAAAATCCTGAAATCAGGTCCTATCTGCTATGGATGCTAGCAAGCCTATGCCTCTTGTGTGTCATGGGCTTGTTTTTTAGCTGGCAGATCCAACGCCATACCCAAGCCATTTTGGCCGATCACGATGCTGCCGCAGTAGGTGCTTTGGTGCAGGCCCATCCGGAACAGGAGCTTTCCATTGTCCGTCAGTTTACCAAGCAGCCCGATCCTGCCACGTTAGAAGCCGGGCGCGCCGTGCTGGCCAAGTACAACTACACCTCCGCTCGGCCGCTGTCCGTGCCCGTTTCCTTTTGGCTGTATGCGGGCGGCTGTTTTGTGCTGTTCTGTACAGCCGGCCTAGTCTGCCTTGCCAAGATCTTCCGCAAGATCCGCCATATCACCTGGTATCTGCAAAAAGCCGCCCGCGACGAGCCCGCCGCCGCACTGCTGGATTGCCAGGAGGGAGACCTTGGCTATCTCTCCAATGAGTCCGTCAGAGTCGCCCAGATCGGA
>UREB01000102.1 GCA_900546685.1 uncultured Eubacteriales bacterium
TGGGAAATACACGCAATGCCTTTTCCAATTTCAAACCGCCACGGCTGACATATTTCAATTTTTCCTTCAGCGTTAAAATATCCTCCGGCTTTACCTGGTGCGACGCCTTGAGCACAGACTGACCGTTGACGCGCACCTCTCCCGCCATAATCAACGCCTGTGCATTGGTGCGGGTCTGGCAAAGCCCCCGCTCCACCAGCGCGGCGTCCAATCGGATCTTTCCCTGCTTCATCTCTCTGTCTCCTGTAAAATACGCTGTGCTACGTCCTTGGGTGTCAGCCCCAGCAATTGCCAAAGCTCTTCTACCGTACCTTGTGGCACAAAGGCATCTGGCATGCCAAAATGCAACGTCTGTATTTTTCTCTTCTCCGCTACTGCCTGGGCCAACGAAGCGCCAAAGCCACCTTTTACGACGCCATCCTCCAGCGTAACCAACAACGAGCATCCTTGTGCCAGCCGCTCTACCACCTTTTCATCCAATGGTTTTAAGCAGCCCGCATAGATCAACCCTATCTCCAACCCATGCTCTTGCAGGGTACGTACAGTCTCGCAAGCCAAGGCCCACATTTTCCCTGTTGCCACCAGGGTAACAGGCCGAATTTCCCGCACCATCCAAGCAAACAGCGGTGTTGCATCCAGCTCTGCATCCTCCACCGGTAAAGCAGTGCGTGGATAACGAATCGCCAGCGGCGCCTGGTAATTTGCTGCAAAGCGCACCATCTGCACCAGCTGTGCCTGTGTTGCCGGAGAAAACACCGTCATATTGGGCATGCTCATCAGCATAGCAATATCAAATACGCCCTGATGGGTATCCCCGTCCTCCCCTACAAGCCCAGCCCGGTCGATACATAGCGTAACGCCTAGTTTTTGCAGGCATACATCATGGAGCAATTGATCATAGCCTCTTTGCAGAAAAGTAGAATACACCGCAAAAAATGGATGTACGCCACCCCTGGCCAAGCCAGCCGCCATAGTTGTGGCATGCTCCTCTGCAATACCTACATCAAAAAATCGATCCGGAAAGCGTTTCCCAAATGTTTCCAGCCCAGTCCCACTCGGCATCGCCGCCGTAATCGCCGCAAGGTACGGCGTCTGCTCTGCAAGGCTTTCCAGCGTTTGTCCAACCAAAGCGGAGTTGGAAGTCCTTTTTTCCGGCGTAGGCGTTTCGATCTGATAAGGAGCCACGCCATGATATTTTTCAGGATTCGCCTCTGCAGGCGTATATCCCTTGCCCTTTTGTGTGATGACATGCAAAAAGCACGGCTGCTTTAGCGTTTTTGCATGGTCGAACAAATCGCACAGCTTTTTGATGTCATGCCCGTCGATCGGCCCAATGTAGGTAAAGCCCAGCTCTTCAAAGATTACGTTGGGCAATACAAAATATTTGATTCTGTTTTTCAGGCGTTCCATACCCCGCGCCATGCCTGGCCCAATTTTAGGAATCGCCGTTACAGCCTTTTGTACTCTTTTTTTGAAGTTGCGGTAATGCCGGCCGGTCCGCAGCCTGCTCAAATATTGGCTCACGCCTCCAACGCTGCGCGCTATGGACATACGGTTATCATTCAGAATGACGATAAAAGGGGTTTGGATCTGCCCACCGTCATCCAACGCTTCATAGCACATGCCGCCGGATAGCGCACCATCGCCCACCACAGACACCACATGGTGATGCTGCCCCCGAATGTCGCGCGCACGGGCTAATCCTAGGCCAGCAGAAAGCGAGGTGGAAGCGTGCCCCACATCAAAGGCATCATATTCGCTTTCAGTGGTTCTTGGAAACCCAGCTATCCCGTCTTTTTTTCGGAGGGTGGAAAACTGTTTATATCTCCCTGTCAATATTTTGTAAGCATAGCTCTGGTGCCCAACATCGAATATGATCTTATCCTCTGGCACGTGGAAGCTGCATAACAAGGCGACCGTCAATTCTACCACGCCTAGATTGCTAGAAAGATGGCCGCCGTTTTTTAAAGTCGTATCAATGATCAGAGTCCGCAGCTCCTGACAGAGTTGGGTAAGCTGCTGATCCGAAAGAGAACGCAGCTGGCTAACGGATTCAATCGTATCCAGAATTTTCATAGCGTCCTCCTTCTCATTTTCGAATGAATACTGCCAAAATCTTTCCAATCATCTCCACGATTTGCTTGCTCTGGTTAATGGCTACGCCCTTTCCCAGAGCCTTTAAGGACACCGTCATCGCAGAGATAACTGCGCTTGTCGCCACCGACCAAAAAGCTGCCGGCAAAAACCCGAACTGGGCCGTTGCCAACGCCGCCAGCGCGGCCCCAGCAGTGCCGGATACAACGCCGCAAATGTCCCCCACTACATCATTGCAAAAGTTTGAAAATTTCTCTGCATGTTTTAAGACCAACAGGCTGTTTTTGGCCCCTTTTACCTTTTTGCTTGCCATGGCTACAAAGGGGGCCTGTGAAGCGCTTGTAACTGCAACGCCCAGCATATCGAACAACACGCCCAGCAAAATCAAAACCACCAATACAGAAAGCGCTACCCAAAACGTAGCGCCTTCGATCATCGTACTGGAAACGTACGTCATGGCCGCCGATAAGCTCAGCGTCAAACAAAATGTAATCAAGGCCCAGCGTATCGGCAGGTTTGTTCTCTTCTTTTTCGCCGGGGCCTTTTCGCTTTTGGATCTCAATGTATTCCTTCCCATACAATAAGTGCGGTGGTGGTATACCGAATAAACCTTGCGCCATGAGGTCTGGTAGGATTTCCCCGTTTCGTACCTTCCGTCGCCGAAAAGGCGGTTTCCCTTTAGACAAAACGATGTGGCGTTTCCGTTCACATGACCAGATTGCCTATGAGAGCACACTGTAATCCCCGGTATACCTTACCAACAGTCTAGGAGCTTTCCTCGGCGGTCGCCCATGGCCCTATCCTCTTTTGCAGCTACGGTTTCAGAAGGCAATCTTCTCATCCATCTGGCCAGACAGATAAGGCGTTCCTATCATCCACCGCGGCCACGCAAGGCAGGCTACACTGTACACAGCTGTTTGGCCGCATGACAGGTTCATACCCCGTCAAGTAAGGCGTCTTGTATGCACCCCACCCGAACGGGCCTCCACGACTGCCGGGTCGGCTCTCGCATGCCGTTGCAAGTCGCCCGACAATCTTAACCCCCAGCATCAGCCCCAATCTGGGCGAAAGAAGCCAACACCAGAGACTTCATCGATGTGCCATTGACGGATTTTTAGCCCCGCCTTCAGGCTCACAGGTAACCGACTAGAATACTGCACCACCGGAATTGTATTATATCAAGCAAGCAGCCATACACGCAAATGCTTTTTTCGTGTATGATTCTGTCTCTGTGATTCTAGGGTTACGGTTGAGTTTTTTGCTTTGCATAACCCTTTATTTTCTTCGTTTTACTGCCTTTTGCGCCGTAATACTCAAAAATTCCGTCTTCTTGCCAAAGCGTGCCAGCGCCTGTTGCGCCTGCTCGGCAGCCTGTTCCGCTAGCTGCTGCGCCCTTTCCAAGCCATATAGGCTCACATAGGTGGTTTTGTGTTCTTTCTCGTCTTTTCCCGGCGTTTTCCCCAATTCTTCTGCTGTAGAGGTAACGTCGAGAATATCATCTGCAATCTGAAAGGCAAGCCCAAGCGCCTTGGCATAGCTCGTTATACTTTCTATCTCCTGCGCCTTTGCTCCCGCCATATATGCCCCTGCCAAGCAGGCAGCTAAAATCAGCGCGCCTGTTTTTTCCGCATGGATACGCCGTAATGTGTCCGCTGATACTTCCTGCCCGGTTGCCTGCATGTCCCGTACTTGTCCGGATACCATTCCCATGCTGCCCGCCCCCTGGGCCACGGCGCCCGCAGCCTTCCAGGCATTTTCTTTATACCCTTGGCTCAGCATCGTCTCATAGGCCAGGCTTTGCAGCCCATCTCCCGACAGTACCGCCATCGCTTCTCCAAACACCTTATGGTTGGTAGGTTTGCCCCGCCTTAAATCGTCATCATCCATACAGGGCAGGTCGTCATGAATTAGCGAATAAGCGTGAATCATTTCCACCGCTGCGGCAAACGGCACTGCCTCTTCCACACTGCCTCCTAAAAGATCACAGCAGGCCAATGTTAATACAGGCCGTAGACGCTTCCCCCCCGCCAGCAGGCTGTACGCCATGCTTTGTTGCAAAGGCGCCAGCCTCCCCTCGAGCGCTTTGGATAAAGCGGGTTCTATCAGGGATACATACGCTTCATACTGTTTTTGATATGCCTCAGGCTTCAATCTCTATTTCCTTTCCTTCCTGTATCTTTGCAATTCTGGCTCTATATCCATTGAGCTTTTCCTGGCAAAATGCCGCCAATTCGTTGCTCTTTTCGTAATATTCCATCATCTTGTCTATGGATAGGCCCGGGGTTTCCATTTCCTGGGCCATGGCCTCCAGTTCCGTCATTGCTTGTTCCAGTGTCAGTTGCTGTTTTGCGGGCATTGGCCTTCCTCCTTTGTGTCTTTCCAGACAGCCTGTGCAGTGCCGTCTGCAAATATTACAGTAAACGGTTCATTTTTTTTCGTCTGCTGTTTACTTGTCAGCAATGTACCTGCCTGATCTCGCAGTATTGCATATCCTCTTTTCAATGCATGTTGAGGGCTGAGCGCTTCTGTACGCGCCACCAAGGACTTCCACGCCTGTTCTTGTCTATCCAAGGCCTGTATTGCATGCTGCTCAGTTTGCCTTTTCAGTTGCTTCACCTGCTGCGTCCATTGATCTATCCGCATTTCCAGCTTGACCATCGGTCCGCTCCGCCGCAACAGGCCCAGCTGGCTCTCTCTTATATGTAGCGCCTGCTCCACCTGTTTTGCCATGGATTCCATGAGAAAATCAATGGTTTGCCGCCATCCATCCACATGGGGAACCGCCAGTTCCGCTGCAGCAGAGGGTGTAGGCGCTCGGAGATCTGCTACATAGTCTACCATTGTTGTGTCTGTTTCATGCCCTACACAGCTCACCACAGGTATTTTGCATGCATATACCGCCCTGGCCAGGATTTCTTCGTTGAATGCCCAAAGATCCTCCAGGCTTCCGCCGCCCCTGCCAATGAGAATCACATCAATCCCATCTGTGCTCTGCAAGGTTTCCAGGGCTTGTACCATTTCCTCCGCAGCTCCATCTCCCTGCACCCGGCAAGGCACCAATAGAATATCCACGCCTGGATTTCTCCGTGTAGAAACATTAATGATATCTCGGATCACCGCTCCTGTGGGCGAGGTAATAACGCCTACCCTGCGCGGAAATCTGGGCAGAGGCTTTTTATGAGAAGCATCAAACAAGCCTTCTGCAGCCAGCTTTGCCTTCAGCGCCTCATATTTTTCATAAAGCATGCCCAAGCCTGCATTCGCCATGGTCTGTGCATACAGCTGAAAGGCCCCATCTCTCAAATAAAGATTGGCACCGCCTCCGATGATCACCTTCGTGCCATCCGCTGGCCGAAAATTCACGCTGCGGTTATATTGCCGAAACATAACACAGCGCACAGACGACTGAGCATCCTTCAGCGTAAAATACCAGTGCCCGGAAGAGTGTGCCTTAAAATTGGAAAGCTCTCCCTCCACAAGCAGACCCTGCAGCATCTCATCGCCTGCAATCAGTCGCCCCGCATACTCGTTGAGCTGTGTTACGCTGATTGTCATCATATTCAACAATTCTTTTAGCATCTCGTCTCCTTTGCCAAAAGCGCAATGCCAACTGCATTGTCGCCTGCGTACAACGGATCAGCGAAAGCGACCTTCAATTGTTTTGCCATCTTGGCACAGCGCTCTGTCACCACTGTTTTTACCAATTGGTTGGCCGATACACCGCCCGCTACCAGCACATACGCTAATCCTGTCGCTTGGTACGCTCGTATAATTGCCTTGGACAATGCACGGCCAAGCGATACAAACACACCCCTGGCAATCTCTTCTTTTGCAACGCCTTTTTCTATGGCTTGTTTTGTCTGCGTTTCGGCGCCGGAAAAGAATAGATCCATACCCTTTACCGTGACGGTAAAGGAGGCTGCTGTTTCCGTTTGGCAGGCCAATGTCTCCAATGCGCGGCCAGCTGGAAAATCCAAGCCAAGCTTTACCCCGGTACGGTCTACCCACTGACCGGCCGCAATGTCTTGCGTAGCCCCTAAAATCTCGGCCGTATAACCTTGTTGGCAGATTTTCAAAAGCTCGGTGGTTCCGCCGGATAAATGAACGCCCAAATATGTCTCCGGTATTTGCAGGCCGATCTCTGCTGCGCGGATATGCCCCTGCTGATGCGAAAAATAATCTATGGGCACGCCCGCGGCGCTGGCTACGCTGTCCGCCACCGCCTTGCCCGCCAAAAAGACCGGCAGATCGGAAGAGCGTCGTGTAGGGAAAGA
>UREB01000103.1 GCA_900546685.1 uncultured Eubacteriales bacterium
GGCGCAGCCGTATCCTGTGGATAAGGGCCAAAGCCTGTTTCAATGGTATCTACTATGCGATTGGGCGCGTTTACAACCACCTCCATCGCCTCATCTTCTCCCAGGTAGGCAAACTCATCCAGCATTTCCTGGGTGGTATGCAGATACAGCGGAGGCTGCTGATCAGCGTCCGTAAATCCTTGCCCGCTCATCAAGATACGACGCACATATTCATCCTGTGGCTTGATGAAGTGTACATCGCCCGTAGCCACCGTCGGGATTCCTTTTTCCCTACCCAACGCAATGATCTTTCGGTTGATGTTCTGCAGATCTTCTTCGCTATGGACCCAAAAGCCATCTCTATCGTCACGCAGCAAAAAGGCATTGTTTCCAATGGGCTGTACTTCAAGGTAATCGTAAAAATCCACCAAATGCCTTTGCGTCGTCTCATCCAATTTTCCAAGAACAGCGCGGAATACTTCTCCCTGTTCGCACGCACCGCCTACAATCAGACCTTCCCGATGTTTCATCACAAGGCTTTTCGGCATAACGGGATGCCGGTGGAAATGCCGAAGATGTGCCTCTGTTACCAATGTATAGAGGTTTTTCAGCCCTTTTTTATTTTTGACCAGCAGAATGAGATGATTGGTAGGCAACGCTTTTGTGCTTGCCGATCCATTGAGCTGAGAAAAGCGCTTAGCGCCGGCCAATTCTCTGAGCCTTTCCCACATGCGAGCTGTACAAGCAGCATCGTCCATGGCGCGGTGATGGTGCAGCTGTTCGATCTTAAAATGCCTGCACATAGCATCCAGCGTATGCCGGCGCACATCCGGCACCATCATACGGGCCAAAGGAAGCGTATCCACTACCGCATTGGGGAAATCCAGTCCGTAAACCTTACCCCGATTTCGTATAAACGATACATCAAATGTTGCGTTGTGGGCCACAATTGGGCTACTGCCCACAAATTTTGCAAATGCACGTAAGGTTTCTTCCTCGGATGGCGCTTCGGCCAAATCCTGGTCGGTAATGCCCGTCAGCTTCACGATTTCGGGCGGAAGCTTTGCCAACGGCTTTGCAAAGCTTTCGAATGTCTCGATTGCTTGCCCATCTTTCCAGCGAACAGCGCCAACCTCAATGATCTCATTTTCCTTTTTATCTAGCCCCGTGGTCTCAATATCAAAGACGACCACTTCGCCAATCTCTTCGTCTTCACCTGTAAAAGCGGCCATGTCGTTGGCCATGTATGCCTCTACACCATAGATCAGCTTTAAGTCCTTACCGGATTTTTTCAACGCCATATTGGCATCAAAAGCAAACGGGAATGCCTGCACAACGCCATGGTCTGTAATGGCCAGCCCTGAAAGACCCATCCCAGCCGCAGTATTCACCAGTTCTTTTGCATCGGCCAAGCCATCCAATCCGCTCATTTTGGTATGGGCGTGTAGTTCTGGACGATGGAATGGAAGATCGCCGTCTCCTCGATCAAGAAACGGCATATACGAGATCTGGTTGGCCCATACAACCTCTTGCCGAGTATATGTATCCAGCCTCACGATCCCACGTACAAACACTCTTTTTTTCTTGGAAAGCACTTCAACGGCATGCGCCGCCGCCTTATTTTCCATAGAGGCCAAAATGTTTACCGTTCCATAGTAATCGGTCAACAAAAAGGACACAATACTTTCATCCTTGGAGCGTTTTTTTCTTGCCTCAACGGAGAGAGCGATCCCCTCCAGATTTACCCGGCCCAGTTCTAACGTCACCATCGAGAGATCATCTGTCTTTTTGGGAAAAAACGGTTCGCCCAGCAGCGATCTCGTTTTTTCTGTTTTTTCCGATTTGGCCGACGACCTGGCCTTTTTCGGCCTCTTTTGTTTTTCCTTTGCTTTGGAAAGCTCTCCGGTTCGCTCCAAAGAGTGTGATGCCTCATTCGGCTTTGGTGCCTGTTCACATTCTATTTTGGCCGGAAAATCAACGAGCTCAGTACAAGGAACGGGATCCGCCAGCTTTTCTTTTTCCACAAAAAACAGATGACATCCACCGGTCGTTTCCTGCACAAATTGCAGCAATTCTTCATATCCCGGCATCATCTGTATCACATCTTTGAGGTTGCTTTCCTCAAAAGCGCAGTATACGATCTTCTTTTCTTCATTGTACTTCCAATAGCTCTGACTCCAAAAAGCGCAACAGGAACGCATCTCTTTTTTTGAGTATTCGACGCATAAACGCGCAAACTCCCTTTCATTGGAAATAGGCATGCGCATAGAAACCAGTGTGTTTTCCTGGCCTGTTTGCAAAATTAAATGCGCTTGTATTTTAGCAAATTCAGCATAAGACAGCGCCTTATCCGTATGCGCATAAATATGTAGCTGTTCCCGTGTTCTGGAAAATGCAATTTTTTCAATCCATACATTTCCGTACGGTGTCTCAATTTGCTTTGCCTGGCTCATAGCCGCTCCTGCTCCCTTTGGCATGCCAACCGTTTCGCTTCCTGTACCAAAACGGAAATCAAGTCCGTTCCTTCCACTTTTCCTATTTTTTGGCCGTGTTGGAAGAGGATTGCATCCCCCGCAGCCCCCGCAATGCCGATATCTGCCTCTCTGGCTTCCCCAGGGCCATTCACTACACAACCCATTACAGCTACCTTCAGTGGGATTTTAATACCGGAAAGCCTACGTTCCACTTCCAATGCAATCTTTTCCACTTCAATGCTCGTTCTCCCGCAGGTTGGGCAGGCGATGACCTCTACGCCTTCCTCCCGCAAGCCTACCGCCTTGAGAATACGTTTGGCCACAGGCACCTCCTGCAGCGGGTCGCCCGCCAAAGAAACACGGATGGTGTCGCCAATGCCCTCCAGCAGTAGGCTCCCAATTCCAACAGACGACTTCACCGTTCCCATAGCACAGGTGCCCGATTCTGTCACACCCAAGTGCAGCGGATACGGCGTTTTTTTCGCCAACAGCCGATAGGCTTGTATCATCGTGGGTACATGGCTATGTTTTACGGATAGCACGATGACATCAAAGCCTTCTTCCTCCAGGATATGGGCATGTCCCAGCGCGCTTTCCACCAACGCTTCTGCCGTTGGCCCTTTGTATTTTTCCAGCAGCTGTTTTTCCAAAGACCCTGCATTGACGCCAATCCGAATCGGAACCCCATGCTCTTTAGCCGCCGCTACGACATTCTGCACCTTTTCTCTACTGCCGATATTGCCAGGGTTAATCCTCAGTTTATCAATACCTGCTTCTATACTGCCTACCGCCAACCTAGCGTCGAAATGGATGTCCGCAACCAATGGTACCTGTGCCCTTTTTTTGATTTCCTCGATTGCCTTTACACAGGCACTGTCATAAATGCTCATGCGCACCAAATCACAGCCCGCTTCGGATAGCGCTTGTATCTGTGTCACAGTGCTCTCTATGTCTCGTGTATCCGTGTTCGTCATGCTTTGGATACATACAGGCGCACCGCCCCCCATCGCAAGAGACCCGATGTGTATCTGCCTTGTTTCCATCCAAACCTCTCCTTATCTAAAAAACACGTCCTTCACCGATATCAAAATGATAAGCCCAAACATCAGACAAATCCCAATGGCATTGAGGAGCCCTTCTCGTTCCGGGTTTACCCGCCTTCTAAAAATCAGTTCATAAAATACAAATAGGCATCGTCCTCCGTCTAAACCTGGGATGGGCAGCAGATTGGCGATTCCCAGGTTCAGCGTTGCCATAGAAACCATGAGTAACATGGTTCTGAAACCGCTTTCAATACTCATGGACATCTCCTGTACAAATCCAACAGGGCCGATCAATTCTCCCTCCGGTTTGGCCCCGCCAAACAGCCCGACAATCAGCTGTCCTAAAAATTCAAACATCATACGGGCCATCTGCCATGTGACCTGAAAGCCTTTTTGTATTGCTTCAAAAAAACCAACCGGCTGGAAAGCAGCTTGCGTTTGTATCCCCAAAATGGACTGCCCATTGATCTCTACTTTGGGAATTTCCAGCATCAGCGTTTCCCCTTCCCGTTCAACGGTTAACACGGCCGTCTGTCCGGACTGCGCAATTAGCGAGGAAGGCGTTTCAAACAAAAGAGGGTCCTCCCCCCCTACTCGCTCTATCACATCGCCTATCTGCAAACCGTATGCATCTGCTTGCGATTGTGGGAGAATGTTCATAACGGTATGCCTTGGCATACCAATAGCACCGGCAAAAACGGCACAAAGCAATACGCTCAGCAAAATATTTGCCAATGGCCCCGCCACAAAAATCAAAAGCCTTTTCCATGGCCCAACGGAATAAAAGCTGCCGGGCACAGGCCCTGTTAAGCTTTCCTCATCTGGCTCTTCTCCTAAAAAACGGCAAAACCCCCCGAGAGGGATTAGCCGCAATGTATATTGTGTTTCTTTGGGCTTCCAGGAAAGCAGCTTGGGGCCAATGTTGATGGAAAACTCCTCTACCTTCACACCCGCGGCTCTACCTGCCAGCATATGCCCCAATTCATGAACGATGATCAAAACGCCCAAAATGAGAATGGCGATGATATAAGTCAAATACAAACCTCAATTCTTTTTTATATGGCTTCCATAAATTGGCGAACCTGTTTGTCTATCTGCAAAATCTCATCCAGGTTCGGTTCCTTACCGCCGGTAAATTCCGACATGGCCTTTTCAATCAGCCGTGGGATATCATAAAACCCTATACGATGCTCCCTATATCTCTGCACAGCGATCTCATTGGCCGCGTTGAATGCAATCGGAGACATACCGCCCTGCCGACCCGCCTCATAGGCAAGCGCCAAACAGGGGAATCGTTCTGTATCCGGCGACTCAAAGTGCAGCGAACCAAGCGTTACAAAATCTACTGCCTCCGATCCCTGATGCAGCCTATTCGGATATCCCAAGGCCACCTGAATCGGCAGCTTCATATCCGGGACTCCCATCTGAGCTAAAATCGAGCGGTCTTGGTATTCTACCATGCTATGTACAATGCTTTCCGGATGCACGATGACCTCCACTTGCTCTACCGGAACATCAAACAGCCAGCGCGCCTCTAATACCTCCAATCCCTTGTTGGCAAGTGTCGCGCTGTCAATGGAGATTTTTGTCCCCATATTCCATTTTGGATGCTTTATGGCCTGCTCTACTGTGGCTTTAGCAATTTCGCCCTTTTCCCAAGTGCGGAATGGGCCGCCCGAGCAGGTTAGCAAAATACGCCGTATCTCTTTGTCTCTGTTTCCTTCTAAGCATTGAAAGATTGCACTGTGTTCGCTATCCACCGGATACAATCTGGCATTGTGCTGCTCTAGCAGCGCACGGATGGCCGCGCCTCCACAAACAATGCTTTCCTTGTTGGCAACACAGGTCTTTAGCCCATGACAAATGCTTTCTTTCAACGGAGCAAAACCCGGAAACCCTACTACGGAGATCAAACTGGTATCAGCACCAGAAGCAAGCATCGCTTCCACATGCGCGCGCTCTCCGCCGAATAGCCTGCAATCCTTATCTATGTATTCTTTGGCTGAGTTATACGTTTTGTCGTCTGAGATTCCCACCGCTTTGGGATGAAATTCTTGAATTTGTTTTAACAAAAGAGGTAGGTTTTTATGAGCAGTCAACGCCACGATGCGGAATTCCTCCGGATGCTCCCGCACAACCTCCAACGCCTGTGTGCCCACAGACCCAGTAGAACCTATCAACGCGATCTCAATCATGCCCTATACGCCTCCTCGTCACGCTGCCAGCAATACCAAACTAAAATAACAATATACGATAGGCGCTACAAACAAAATGCTATCCAGTCTGTCCATTACGCCGCCGTGGCCTGGGAATATCTTTCCAAAATCCTTTATGCCGACATTACGCTTTACCAAAGAAGCTGAGAGATCGCCAATCTGCCCTGCCACGGCGCTTACCAAGCCCAGCATCGCCATATGTAGCAAGCTGACAGAAGTACCAAGCACAGGCTGAATCAGGTACCCAACCAATACACTGGCCACGATCCCTCCTAGAGTGCCTCCAATAGCGCCCTCCACAGTTTTCTTCGGACTGATTTTGGGGCACAGCTTGTGCTTGCCAAATAGCAGCCCTGCAAAATAGGCAAACATGTCTGTAACGCATGCGCATACCAGAGTGACGACCAAAGCCAGTCGTCCCGCTTCTCCCGGAAAGGTCAGCATCATAGGAAGCATAGACATCATAAGACAGGGATAAAACAACGCAAAAAAGGTATAGGATGTGCTTACCAGTGTTAAATCCGCGCGCAATACCTTGGTTACAAAGATCAAAATACCAGTGACCATGAGCAGCGCCAAGATCCCTTTGATTCCAAAATAATGGAT
>UREB01000104.1 GCA_900546685.1 uncultured Eubacteriales bacterium
CATCTATCGGTTTTAGATTGGAAATCTTTTTTTGCTGCTGCTGTTCAATTCTTCTTGTCAGCGCCAATTCCCGTCTTAAGTCATTGTTGGGGCAATGCCTTTGAAATTGATGGGAAAACCAAACGGCCTCAAATTCCGTGCCGTTCATGAGAATGATCCGGCATTTCGTATAAGGATCCGTCTCATTTTTGTTGTAGGACTTTGGATATAGCTGACACCAGTTTTGGATCGTACGGTCAATCGGAATGGATTTCATTTGAAATGGATTCATCGTCAACAGTGCCTCCTATCGGATAATTTCACCCTTATCCATATGCGGGCATCCTGCGAAAAAATACGTTTTTTGTCGTTAATACGGCCGCTGATGCATAATCGTAAATTTCAGTTGCCGTCTTGCAGGCCATTTAGCCTTTTGAATATGAAAAAGAACTCCTTGCAAAAGGAGCCCTTTTTGTTTTCTTCTATCTTCTACAGTTGTTTCGCCGCCGGTTTTGTACCACCTTGTGCGGACAACGATTCTGTTGGTACCATGCAAACCAGCCAGCGCCGCCCAAAACCAACAAGGCGGCAATCAACAGCACAGCCGTTATGCCCCTGCCCTGATCTGTCTTTGCCGGCACAGGCGCTGGGCTTTCCTCCGGCCCTGGGGAAGGGCCCTCATCTCCACCGGATACTGCACCCCTGTGCGGAATATGCTCAAAGAAATCTCTTTTTCCCGTATCCTGCCCCACCGTAGTATAGGCAAGGCCGAATTTCGCGTTGTCATATTTGCCGCCTTGCTGCATCTGGTAAAAATCCTGCTGTGATTTGTGTTCGGCATAGCCTATACATGCCATCTCATAACCGGTTTTGCCTCCATACGCCTGCAAGGGTTGATGCCAATCCATCTCTATGGGATTTTCATGATACAGATGCAAATACAGCTTTTTCACCTGCCAGGTGCCATATGCCTGCGCAGACTCTGGGTACTTTGTCGCATCCTGTGCCAATCCCACTGCCTTTTGCACGGCATAGGCTGTAGCCTTATGCGCACCATGCCCATATTCGCCATTTATATCATGGGACACAACCACACTAGGCTTATACTGGCGAATGTTTTCCACGAGTTTTGCTACCACAGCATCTTCTCCACCCCAATTTTCCAACCCTTCTTCCAAGGTTCTGGATCGCTTGTCTGGAAAATGGTTGAAAACAGGATGATTTTTGATGCCCATGGCCCATAGCCCATTCATCGCCTCGCTGCAACGCAGACGTCCGCAGTTGGCCATATACACTACAACCGTCCTTTTGCCCTGGTCCACAGCATAGGTCGGAATCGTGCCGCCGAACCAAAGGAGCTCGTCGTCCTCATGTGCCGAGACCACCATGAGGTCTGCCCTTTTCGCCGGGTTCTCCCATACCTGTACCGAGGCCGGCAGCGTACCCTGACCAAATACATTCAGCTCGGAAATGCTATCCTTTGGGCTTTTTAAATCAATTGTGATTTTCCTGACATCGGGCGCCAATTCAAAAAAATCCTTGATCTTGGCAAAGCCTTTTTCTTTTGCAAAACGATTGCATTCATTCCCATTTTTGTCCTTGGCGGAGATCAAATAATCCTCCGGCTCTGCAAACCAACTGACGGACAGGCCGCCGGCCGGTCGATCCGGCAAATCAATGGTGATCCGCCCATGCGCGGCTGAAGGGGCCCAATGCGTCTTCAGCGCCTTATCCGTTAGCACCGCCGGATCTCCCTCCGAAACTGTGATTCTGCACTTATGTGTAATCCCTTCCGCCATTTCTGGCTGCGCCATTGCTACAGGCAGACAGCCTGCCATACACAGCATCAGAGCCGTGATTCCGGAAATCCATTTTCGTTTCATCTATATACCCATCCGGGAAAGGCCTCCCGGTCTTTCTGCTTTTTATGCTTCGCCCGTATTTCTTATCTTCCCGGCATAAGCATTTTATTATAGCATTGTATACTTGAAAAAGCATCCATGCTTTTGGCTTATCTTGCATGCTTTACGGCCTTTGGGTACAATAAAGCTAAAAAGGAGGTACGGACTTATGCAGACTGAAATTCATCACTGCGCTGCCTCTCATGGCGCTACCCTATATTATGAGGTTACCGGGCAAGGGCATCCGCTGGTACTTTTGCACGGAAACGGAGAGGACAGCACTTATTTTGAGCATCAAGTGCCTGTATTCTCACAGCTCTACCAGGTCATAGCCATTGACACGCGTGCCCATGGCCGTTCCACTCGTGGCAATGCGCCGTTGGATTTTTATCTATTTGCCGATGACGTTATCGCCGTCTTGGATGACCTTGGCCTTCAAAAAGCGCATATTCTGGGCTTTTCGGACGGCGGTAACATTGCGTTGCATACCGTACTGAAATACCCAGAGCGGGTGCTCAGTGTGATTGCAGATGGCGCCAATCTATTCCCTGCTGGCTTACTTCCGGAAATACAGGCGCATCAAAAGGAAAAATATGCCTTTTTATGCGAGAAAGCCAAAACAGACCTCGAATATCAAAAAAAGGCCGAAATTTACGGGTTGATGATCCATCATCCCAACCTTACTTTTGATATGTTGGCACAGATTCATACGCCAACCCTGATCCTGGCGGGCGAACATGATATGATTGCCCCGGCACATACCCAGGGCATCGCAGAAGCCATTGAAGGAGCAGAGCTTTTCATCGTGGCAGATGGGGATCATTTCATCGCCGCCAAGATGCCGGATGTATTCAATGCCTTGGTTATGGACTTTCTGCAGGCGCAAGGATAACAAGCAAGCAAAAAGCGTGTCCCAATACGGACACGCTTTTTGATCATTTATCCCCTTAGGATACGCATGAATTCCTCTCCTGTGATGGTCTCCTTTTCCAGCAAATAGGCGGACAGTTCATCCAGCTTTGCCCGTTGCTGTGTTAAAATCTCCTTTGCCGTTTCATGGGCTTTTTTGATGAGGGCCAGCACTTCTTCATCCACCTTGGCTGCCGTTTCAGAGGAGCACATCAGCTGGGTATCGCCCCCCAGATACTGGTTGTTCACCGTCTCCAGCGCCATCATATCAAATTCCTGGCTCATGCCAAAACGCGTTACCATGGCACGTGCCAGTTTTGTGGCCTGTTCAATGTCGTTGGAAGCGCCGCTGGTAATTTCGCCAAACACCACTTCCTCCGCTGCTCTGCCTCCTGTATAAGTGATGATACGGTCCATTGCCTGCTCCTTGGTCATCAACACATTTTCTCCTTCCTCTACCTGCATGGTGTAGCCCAATGCGCCAGAGGTACGGGGCACGATTGTGATCTTATGTACCGGTGCTGCTTTTTTCAGGTTTGCCGATACGAGCGCATGCCCAATTTCATGCGTAGCAATGATGCGTTTTTCCCTATCGTTGATGACTGCCCCTTTACGTTGGTAGCCAGCGATGACCACTTCCACCGCCTCTTCCAAGTCCTCCTGCAATACGCTCTGCCTGTTATGCTTTACCGCGCCTAGCGCCGCCTCGTTGATGATATTTGCAAGCTCCGCCCCTGAAGCACCCGAAGTAGAACGCGCAATCAGCCCAAAATCCACATGCGCATCCACTTGTATGTTTTTGGCATGTACTTTTAAAATCGCTTCCCGGCCTTTTAGATCCGGCAGCTCTACCGGAATACGCCGATCAAACCGGCCCGGCCTCAGCAACGCCTGATCTAAGGTTTCAGGACGGTTGCTGGCCGCCAAAATGACCACACCCTTACTGGCGTCAAATCCGTCCATTTCCGTCAAAAGTTGGTTGAGGGTCTGTTCCCTTTCGTCATTGCCGCCCAACCCGGAGGCATCTCTTTTTTTCCCGATGGCATCTATCTCATCGATGAATACGATGCAAGGGGCTTTCTCCTGAGCCTGCTTAAATAGATCGCGTACACGCGCTGCGCCCATCCCCACAAACATCTGTACAAATTCCGAGCCAGATATGGCAAAAAAACGGCACCTGCGCTTCGCCGGCTACCGCCTACGCCAACAGCGTTTTCCCTGTGCCCGGAGGGCCCACCAACAGCGCTCCTTTTGGCAGCCTTGCTCCAATTTTCCTATACTTTTCAGGATCGTGTAAAAAGTCTACGATTTCTGTCAACGCCTCTTTCGCTTCATCTTGGCCGGCTACGTCATCAAAACGCTTGCCCGATGTGGCCGGCACATACATTTTACTGTCGTTGCCGCCAAAAATCATGGCATTTTGCCCACCCATGCGTTTTTTCATCGATCGCATGAAAATCTGCCCAAACAGCACAATGATTAGGATCGGCCCAAGCCATGTGATTAAAAAGGCTACAAGCGGCGAAGATTCCTGTTCTATGACTCTTGAAAACTGTACGCCCGCCGCTTGCAAGCGGTTCACCAGCTCTGTATCCTCTTCGATACGGCCCGTCACATAAATTTGCTTGTTCCCTTCTTGATTGCTGTTGAAGGCGATCTGATTATCCTGAATTTCCACCTGAGCAATGGATTTTTCATTCAGCATATTCAAAAAGGTGCTGTAATCCACCTCCTGAATTTTTTGTCCACTTAAAGCCGGTACAATCCAGGCATTGATACATAGCAATACTACAATCATGATAAGGTAATAATAGATCATAGATTTTTTCGGTGGTTTTACTTCGTTCATTGTTTCCTATCCTTTCCGGTATTGTTTGCGCATGTTAGGATATTTTAACATATTTTCTTTGCGGTTTATGGCCCTGCTCGCTGCTCTTAATGATTCTTAATCGATCCTTGCAAGCCTTGACATGTTTTCTTTCCCAGTGTTAGGATAATCCGTCAAGCCTTTGGTTTGCATTGTCTTTTTTCTTGCTTCGTTTTGAAAAACGAAGTTTTTTGTTTGTATGTTTGCCACACGGCAGAAAGGAGTGTTTCCATGCCCAGCGCCCGCACCAGCCTATATCAAGGAATGAAAGATGGACTGCCCATTGCCTTGGGCTATCTATCCGTATCCTTTGCCTTTGGGATGCTTTCCGTCAAAAATGGGCTTCCCTTTTGGGCTCCTATTTCCATCTCTCTGACGAATTTGACCGGCACTGGCCAGTTTGCCGGCATGGAGCTTATCGCTGCCCATGCTTCTCTTCTAGAAATCGCCTTTACCGTTTTGATCATCAATCTTCGGTATTTTCTCATGTCCTTATCATGGTCGCAGCGCATCGCCCCGGATCTTTCCTTGGGAAAGCGCTGCCTGATCGCCTTTGGCAATACCGACGAGATCTTTGCCGTTTCCATGCAGCAAAAGGGGACGCTCTCTTTTCCTTATTTGATGGGGTTAATCTTTACGCCATATGTAGGCTGGGGCAGCGGAACAGCGCTGGGGGCGCTTGTCAGCAACGCCCTGCCAGAATCCATCCGTATGGCACTTCGCATTGCTTTGTATGCCATGTTCATTGCCATTATTGTGCCCCCTAGCCGTAAATCCAAGCGCGTGTTTGCTGTGGTTATGCTTTCCATCCTGCTGAGCTGTCTGCTTCATTTCCTTCCAGGCGTGCGGGAAATTGGTAGCGGATGGATCATCATCCTCTGTGGGCTAGCTGCTTCTGCCATTGGCGCCAAATGGTTTCCGCTCGGGGAGGAGGACGATCAATGACATTTTCTTATCTTTGCCTTTCCATTGGGCTGATGGCCCTGGTCACATATCTCCCCAGGGTCCTTCCGTTGATTCTTTTTCGAAAGCGGATTGAGAACAAATTTTTCCAGTCCTTTCTGCTTTATATGCCCTATGCTATATTGGCCGCCATGGTCTTCCCTGATGTATTTTCCTCTACAAGCGGATGGGTCTCCGCCATATGCGGCACAATTGTTGCGTTGGGTATGTCCTATTTTCGCTTTGGGCTCATGCCCGTAGCCATTGCCTCTACCTGTACCGTGTTTCTCATAGAGCAGCTTGTTCTCTTCCTATAGTCTTTTTAACAGCGGCAGTGTATATTCTCTGCCGCGTTTTCATATATTGTTAGTCGTACAAGAAAATATAACGTGATACAATTACCTAATGATATTTTAAAAGTTTTGTCGTAATCTTGACACACTTATAGAACAATGATAATATTTAGTTACATAAATGTTCGTAAATTTATAAAAAGTGCCTATCTTGAAAGGAGGGTAGCGATAGGATTATAGGCAAACATTGGTCATTACTTCTACTAGGGGAGGGGTATTATGTCAATCGTACAAGCAATTATATTAGCTTTATGGTATTGGGTAACCACCTGGTCTATCGGCTATACCTGGGGGTCTGCTACATTCGGCGATGCGTTGGTAACCGGCTTGGTAGTCGGTATTGTCATGGGCGATGTG
>UREB01000105.1 GCA_900546685.1 uncultured Eubacteriales bacterium
TTGCTTCGCATTGTTGTTTTCTTTTCTATGCTTAATCGGCACAAACGAGGTTTATGACTTTTTATACGTATTTTTTTGTGCTTGTATCGCCCAACAGGCCCTTTTGCCCTCTTGCAAACATTTTTCCCCAGCATTGAAAGACAAAAAAAGGCGCTCTTTGAAAGAGCGTCTTTCTACTGGAGTAGGGGGGAAATTACTCCAAGTATTCCATTTCAAGCTGCCTGGTAAACAGTTCATTGTATCCATAGCTGATGCGTTTTTCCTGTCCGTGCTCCTCGATCAAGATCGTGAATACGCTGGGAAAACTGCGTTCTAGGATCCCTACGTTTTCCACGCACTTGCTTCTGCCTCTATGAGATCGCATCCAAACCCGTCTACCCAGGTTTTTCTCTATGCCGCCTCGTATCTCTTGCCACTGTTCCATGCCATCGCCTCCTGTTTGTTCTCACAAATAGCATGTCCAGTATGCGGCAATTTATGCAGATTGTTCCATGGAAAGCTTATCCGCGACCAATGCGATGAATTCGCCGTTGGTCGGCTTATCGTTTTTGGTATATACCTGGAAGCCAAACAGCTGATTGATGTTTTCGATCCTACCTCTGGTCCACGCCACCTCTATGGCATGGCGGATGGCGCGTTCCACCTTTGTATCACTGGTGTCAAAGGCGGCCGCCACTTTGGGATATAGCTCTTTTGTAATTTTATTGATGAGCCCGCGATCCTCCATTACCATTTTAATCGCTGCGCGCAGATACTGATATCCCTTGATATGGGCCGGGATGCCAACGGTTAAAAAGATGCTGGTAATCTTTTCATCCAAGGATCTCTCCGCTGGAATGGGCGCAATGCTCTGGTTGAGCCGGCGCTCCTGCTTTGCGCCTACAATTTCCAATACCCTTCTCTTTAGGTTGTCCATCGAATAAGGTTTGACCATAAAATACTTGGCTCCTAAAGAAAGCGTATGCTGGATGATTTCTTTGCTGGCAAACCAGGATGTGATGATCACTTCCGGCCTAAGCTGCGGCGGCATCTGCACTACCTGCTCCAATACGCTGATTCCATCCTGCTGTGGTACGATCAGATCCAATACCAAAACGTCTGCCTTGATGAGCTGTTCTTGGGAAACGCAACCGTCCTGTACGGTATCCATCAGCGTAATCCCATCGTCCGCCGCGAAGTAATCTGCCACTTGTTGGCAAATCTCTTCTTCATCTTCGATCATCAATAGTTGTCTGTTTTCCATGTTACATCCTCCTCATTCTTCCCACTCATTTGTTGTCCCTTGTTACAAGTTTCACCCTTACGCTCGGCATATTACCATATTTCTTGGGAAAGATACTAGATGAGTTTAGTTGTTTCGACGCAATTCGTTTCGATTCGTCAGAATTTGCTAAAAAAACACTGGTTACCTGTACCATGCGCTATAAAATCGGAGGTTTTCTTAATGGTATCGCCTGCATCTCGCCGACAAATCAAATATTTCTGCGTATTGATTGCAATCTGCTTTACAGTTCTCATTATTTCCCTCTTTTTGTTACAAATCGTACATGGATCCGACTATCGTCAGCAGGCCCAAGCCTTGCAGGTACGCACACTGACTTCAAAGGGTGCGCGCGGCCGGATTACCGACCGCTATGGGACAGAGCTGGCCGGCAATCGCATTTCCTATCAGGTGATGTTCTTTCCCTCCGAAGCGGAAAAAGAACAATGGAACACCAGCCTTGCCGCTGCTTTGACGCTGATGCGCAGTGCGGGCATCGAATGCGAATATCCTCTGCCTATTGAACTACATGAATCCGGGTTTGTCTACAATCAATCATCAGAAGAGATTGCTGCCTTTTTATCTCAGCATAAATTGCCAGAGAATACCAGCGCGGCCGACGCCGTCCAGGCGCTGATGGACAAATATGAGGCAGGGGATGTGCCAGGGGAGATTGCTTTGGACCTTTTGGGGCTGCGCAGCCAGCTTAGCCTTCAGTCTTATCGTTCCTATCTGCCAATCTGCCTTGGCGAAAGCGAGGATTTTTCCCTGTGCGCCCGCATCATGGAATACAAACAGCCTGGTATCCGCATCCAAACCCATTATACCCGTTCCTACCCTCAAGGGGAAACCTTGTGTCATGTTTTGGGCAGTGTGGGCAAAATCCCCGCCGACGAGTCGGACGCTTATCAAGAACAGGGCTATGATATTTCCAGCGACATCGTAGGCAAGAGCGGGCTGGAGCAAACGCTGGAACCCTTGCTGCGCACAAAAAAAGGACAAACCCAGCTTTCCGTCAATAGCCTGGGCCTATCTACTTCTTCTAATGCTATCAATTTGGCAGAGGACGGAGAAACTGTGGTTCTTACCATAGACCTAACCCTTCAACAGGCAGCGGAAAAAGCGTTGCGGCAAACCATGGCGGACATTCGAGCCGGTAAGCTGGGGGAAGCATACCCCAACGCGGAAATTGGCGCTGCGGTATGCATCGATGTGCATACCGGCGAAGTGTTGGCCTTGGCTTCCGAGCCAGGCTATGATCCCAATGTTTTTACCGAAACACTGCCGGATGCCGTGTGGCAGGCGCTCAGCCCTTCGTATGTGACGGCCAGCGGCAAGGTAAACAGTGACCCTACCTTGCCGAGGCCACTGGTCAACAACGCCGTATCCGCCGCCTTCCCACCCGGCAGCGTATTCAAGCCCATCACCGCTGCCGCTGCATTGGGCGCAGATAAGGTTACCGCAGAGGAAACCATCTTGGATCTTGGGCGTTATACAGCCTTTTCCGAAACAGAGGCCCCCGGATGCTGGACCTGGAACGAAAGCCATACCACCCATGGGTATGTAGATCTTCACGATGCGCTGGAAGGTTCCTGCAACTATTATTTTTATGAAGTTGGGGTGCGCACAGGTTCAGAGCAGCTTGAAGCCACCGCAGAAAAGTTTGGCCTGGGGCAGCAAACCGGCATCGGGTTGTCCGGCGAGGCCAGCGGTATGATGGATGGACAAAAAACAGCGACACGCCTTGTCAACCAGCGTGTCGCCGCTCAATTAAAATCTATGGGATATACCGTAGACGAGGAAACGCTCAGCCAAACATTGGCCCCGATCCTCAGCGCCCCCTCCTTACAAAAAGCACGGGAGCAGTTTACGCCGCTTGGCATTCATCCAGATGATATTCCTGCTTTATACCAAACCATCAACGACAACCGTTGGCGCGAATCACGCGTCCTGGCAGCCGCCATCGGCCAAGGCGCAGACAGCGTTACCCCGCTACAAATGGCCAACGCCATCGCTGCGCTGACCCAAGCTGGACGCCGCTATCAGCCCCAGCTAGTGCTCTCGCTGCCGGACAGCCAAGGCCGCCAATCCTCTAAGATCGTCTGCGAACCCTTTATGGAAACACAGGATGTGCAGGATATCCTAAACGGCATGCGGGCGGTCACGCAGCCGGGCGGCACGGCCGCCAAATATTTTTCCGACTGTACCGTGTCTGTAGCTGGCAAAACGGGCACCGCCCAAAGTGAGGGCCGAGATGCGTATGCTTGGTTTGTCGCGGCAGCGCCCGCCGAAAATCCCAGCATTGCCATTGCCGTTGTCATCGGCCAAGGCGGCCATGGCAGCTATGCCGCGCCTGTGGCCAAGGCGATCATTGAAGCTTATTTTGCTCCCGGTACAGGCAGCGATTTGGCCAAGGAAAAAAGCATGCTTCGTTAAACGGCCAATGTTCTTCCCGTTTCGCCATCCTGTGCCAAGACCCAGTACCCGTCTCGGTAGATGCTGAAGCCCTGCAAATAGGCCGGCGGCTGGGGCGCATATTCTCCCGGCACCGCCACAGCCATGGCAACGCTGATGCCCTTGCGCTCTACACAGCCCAACAGATAGTACCCATATCTGCTAGGAGCCTCTACTCGTTTCCATTTCCATTGGCCGGCATATTCCCCGCCCAAAGCTGGCCCTTGTATCTCCTCTTTTACAGGGTTTTCCTGTGTTTCGCTCATGGGGGTTTCTCTGATTTGCGATCCTCGCAACGCCCCTGCTTCTAAAACAGATTCTTGGGCCGTCATGGCTTTTGCTTCTTCCTCGAAGGACGGTTGTGCCGGGCCTTCCTCTTTTTCTAATTCCTCTTCGGCCAGTGGTTCTTCCTCCAGCTGCAAAGGCTCGGAGATCGCTTCTGCGATCTGCTGAGCCAACCGCTCAGTTGCCTTTTCGCCGGCATTCTGTTCTGTTGCAATTATGACCGGCTCCTTAGCCTCCGCATCCTGGCCCTGCAATTCCTGATGAATCAGCCGGGATATCTCCTCAACATCCAACGCGGTTTGTGCGTCAGATTCTGCTGGCAGCTCCTGCATGGGCTGTGCCTGTTGCAGCAGCGTCTCAATGAGCGGCGTCGTCCGTTCTTCCTCTCTTTCTTTCCGTTGTACCGTTTCCATCCATTTTGCGTCCCCCTGTTGAGCACTAAGCGTTGCGCTCCCTTCTGCCCCCGGAGAAAGCGGGAAAGTGTACCCTGTATTGTGCATTTCTTCCGATGGGCCTTCTGCTTGGCTTTCCGGCTGTTTTTCTTCCTTTTGGGAATGCTCTGGCTGGGATACGGATGCTGGGGCCGTCTGTGCTTGCCCGCTGGCCTTTTCCTCTCTCTGCTGGCGCTGTGTCCGAATTCTGGCCTGCATATGGATCCAATCCGCTCTGGGATCGCATGATTCTCCCAGCGCTACCAGCTGACCGCCCTGGTCTACAATGGCCGCCTCGATACGGGTATTTTGCAATGCCGTTTTTACCTGTAGCCTCAGCTCTCTGCCGTTGTGGCGCATTTCCCACTGCCTTAGCCTGTCTCCATCCCATATATATAGGGTGTACGATCCTCTTTGTATCCTCGAAAGGCTTGCCGAAACATTGCAGGCCTGGTGTGTGTAAAACAATTTGACAAATCCCTGTGCCGTGCGCCCGCTTTGGTCTCTTAGCACAATGTACTGCCGCCACATACTCATGACATTCTCCTCCTTTGCTGCTCTGATTATGTGTATGCATCGGCGCACGAAAAAAAAACAGGCAATTTGCCTGTTTTTCTGATCTTTGCTCGCATAGCCGCTATGGACGCTCTGCCAAAACCGCCAACACAGCATCGGATAGCGAAATATAGTCATCGATACACAGCCGCTCTCCACGATCTGTCGGAGACAGCCCGGCCATTTCGATGGCATTTTGGGCCCGCTCTCTGCCCATCTTTTGAAAGTTGGCCAAATTGTTGCATAAGGTCTTGCGCCGCATTGCAAACGCGCTGCGCACCACCTCAAAAAACAGCGCTTCGTCTTTCGGCGCTCTGGCATAGGGCCGCCGTCGCATCCTTACCACCGTCGACTCTACATCAGGCTGCGGGAAAAAACTGGCAGGCGATACTTTTAGCACAGTCTCCACCTCTGCATGGTACTGCACTGCAATGCTCAACGAACCATAGGTCTTGCTGCCTGGCGCTGCACAAAGCCGCTGCGCTACCTCCTTTTGCATCATCAGCACCATGGTTTGCGCACAGGGCAGTTCCTGCAACAGCCGCATCAGAATGGGCGTCGTAACATAGTACGGCAGGTTAGCCACCACCGCCGCAGGGCCACAGGGCACCAAGGCCGCTAAATCTTCCTTGAGCGCATCCCCATGCACCAGAGTAAATGTATCCGCATGGATCTTCCCCTCCAAAAGCCGGCACATGCCCGCATCCAGCTCCAACGCCGTGACTCGCTTGGCCTTTTGAATCAGCCGTACCGTCAGTGCACCCGGCCCCGGCCCAATTTCCAGCACATGGCATTGGGATAAGTCTCCGGCTGCGCTCACAATGGCGTCGCACGCCCTCTGATCGCATAAAAAGTTTTGGCCCAGCCCTTTGTTTGGCGCAAGGCCATACGCCTCCAGCGCCTCTCTCAGCTGTGCACGGCTGGCCCCATCGTATTGCAGTACCATGCTGTCTCCCTTTCTATGGACGGCGGCAGATTGTCACCGTTACATTGCGTTTGCGCCCCCATCGTAGGCAGTCCTCCTTGGTATCCATAAATAGATCAATGGATACCAACGAAGAATCATTGGCGCCAGTGTCCTCAGCCACGGCATACCCGTAGCCCGGCACATAAAACATCGTGCCATATCCAAAGATTCTTGGATTCACAGCACACATGCCTACCTTCGGCCACTTGCCCGTAGCAGTGCGGCGGCCGGTATGGGTATAGGCCGTGATCTGGTCTACCGTTACCTTCCGGATCACCATGCTGCTGGTCGGCGTTTCCGGT
>UREB01000106.1 GCA_900546685.1 uncultured Eubacteriales bacterium
TTCGAACTTCCGGCCTCTTGAACCCCATTCAAGCGCGCTACCAAACTGCGCCATACCCAGACGGCACCAATGATTTGGTGCAGAGATAATATTACCATCTGGGGGGCCGGTTGTCAACCGCTTTGCTGAGAATCCTCTCTGCTCGGCAACACAGCCCGTTTGCCCAAAAAGCTCAGTTTTGTTTCAGAAACAATCATAGCCGCCAAAATGAGCAGGCCACCCAGCACAATGCGCCAGCTCAGCGGTTCTCCCAAAAAGAGAATCCCTGCTATGCAGCCGAAGAAGGCCTCCGTGCTCATCAAAAGCGATGCATGGGAGGGTTGTACATATTTAATGCCCACATTCATCATGGTAAGCGCCAAGAGCGTAGCAAGAATGCCCAAATACGCGATGGACAGCGTAGATCCCATCGACCATTGTGCCGGGAACGTCTCAAAGAGCAGACCGCCGCCCCATGCAAAGATCGCCGTAAAGAAGAACTGCATCCAAGTAAGGCGCATTACATCATATTTTTCGGTAAAAAAGCTGACCGCTACGATATGGAGTCCATAGAAGATGCCCCCTAATAAGGTAAGCGCGTCCCCGATGTTGATGGAAAACCCTCCATCTAGGGACAATGTTCCTATGCCCAGCAAGCAAAGGACAGCCGCGATCACATTAAATTTATCCGGCCGAATATGGCGGACACCCCAAAGCATAAACGGCACCAGCACCACATACACAGCCGTTAAAAATGCATTTTTGCCTGCTGTTGTATATTGCAACGCTACGGTTTGCAATAGGTATGCCCCATACATCAACACCCCAACCACTAGGCCGGCCAACCATTCCTTTGCGGAGATTCCTCCGAGCTTTTTCCACATAAAAATTCCCATCAGCACAGCCGCAATGGTAAAGCGAAACGCCAGGATATAATTCGGCGTTATGGCGTCCAGGGCATCCTTCATGACGGCAAAGGCGCATCCCCAAATCACGCAGGCAATCAACATCATGCTCTCTGCAACCCAAGTCTTCAATCCATCTATCCCTTTCAAAATATAAGTATCGCAACTTTTTTAGTATATCATGTTCTTCTCTTTTCTCCAAGATTCTGCCCTTCTGGCAAACAAAAAGGAAAGCGCAGCATGCTGCGCTTTCCTAAGGATGGTTTGCCTGCTTTATGTTGTCTTTTTTCTAAGGATCCAAAGCCCGGCTGCCGCTGCTGCGGACAGCACAGCGCCTGCTAGATACACCAACATGCCGGCTTTATCTCCGGTTTGCACGGCCGTATCGCCGTGCAACGTATTGTTTCCCAACAGCGGCGTTTGTTCTTCGCCCCCGCTGCCCGCCAAGGATTCTGCCGGGTCTCCATACACCAAAGCAAAGGGCGAAAAGCGTTGCGTTTCAAAGGTAACGATTCCGTTTTCAAAGTGTGCCGGGAGCTCAAAGGTCTGTCCGTCATGCATGGTCAGCACCTTAAAGATGCGGCCTGTGCGCTGCATCTGCGTGGGCACAGCAATGCTGAATCGAACAGGTGCGGATAGCTCTGAAAGCTGACCCAGCACTGTGGAATCCGCCCGTACGATGGCGCTGATATCCATCAAACTCCCGACTTCAAAGCGATAGTGCCCCTGGTTAAGTGTTGTCATCGCCTGTTGCAGCCAGGCGTCCTGTGCTTTGCCCTGTTTCATCTGGGCAATCGCCAGCTGTGTTGTGACATGCTTGCCTTCCCGCAAAGCTTTTTGAATACTTGCCACAAGCTGAGCGTCGTTTCCGTTGATGGATGCGATATTTTGAATGGTATCCACCAGCGTCTGCTGCGCTTGCAGCCGGTCCGCCTCCTGCATGCCAGCAATAACCTCTTTGTCATCCGGCTGCGTAACAGTTGGAAGCTGCTCCTCTATTCTCTGCCAAACTGCCGTCAGCGTCATGCTTTTGGCCATGTTTTGGATGATAGGCGAAACGCTTGCTCCGGTTTCATCCTGCCAGCCCAGGAAATCGTAGCCTTCCCGATAGGGCGCTTCCAGCGCAATGCTGTCCTCCACGGTAAACTCGATGGGTGCCCTGTCTATGTTTCCAAAGGTGATGGTATATTGATTCCGCGTCCATTTTGCATACAGCGTGCCGCCCGCCATAACCGGCTGCGCCACATCCACGCGGTGCTCCGGCAGATAGGTATTCTGCGAATACCAGCCTTCCAATGTGTAGCCCTTTTTTTGAGGCGCCAGGCTTTCCGGCAACAGCGCTCCCTGGCCTACGGAAATTTTGTAAGCGGGGTTTACGCCGTCATGGATGGTAAGGGTAACTACGTTCCGGCTCCAAACCGCATACAGGCGAATCTGCCCTCCCTGCTCATTGGTCAGGTTTTTGACCTCTGCCTGGTCCTGGTATACGGCCGCCCCATCCGGCTCGGTGGCCCATCCGGCAAAAGTGTAGTTTGCTTTGGTAAACTGATTTTGCGGCAACGCGTGGGTTTGGTCATACTTCATTTGCAAACCGGACACCATCGCCTCTGGATTGTCCGCGCCGTTGCCATCCAGCACAATCGTATACTGAATGGGGGTAAAGTCTGCTGTCAGCGTCAGATCCTGCATCACAGGATCCTCCTGCTGCCAAAGCATATCCGTGCCCTCTTGCTTCCAGCCGTTGAACACATATCCCGTCTTTTCCGGCGTGGGCAGCGTAAGCGTATCGCCCTGGTTTAGGGTTTTTTGCTCTGTCTGCTCTCCGTTTTTCAGCGTCACGGTCACGGTATTCTGCTGCCATACGGCATATAAATTGATGACCGCGCCTTCAGTATCCGCCGCCTCCACGACATTGGCCCTATCGATATAGACGACCTCGCCGTTTGGTACAGCTGCCCATCCCATAAAGGTATGGTATGGCTTGGTAAATGCGTTTTGCGGCAATAGGCCTTCCTGGTTAAACTTCAAGGTCAAACTGCTATGCTCCATGGCATTTTCGTTCTCTGCGCCATTGCCATGAAACGCGATGGTATAGGAAATCGGCTCAAACTTGGCAAACAGCGTCGTTTCTTGCACCACGGGCGTCTGTACTTCCCATTTGCCGCCCCCTTCGGTATACCAGCCGTCAAACGTATATCCTCTCTTTTGCGGTATTTGCGGAAATACAATGAGGTCGCCGTGCGCTACATTTTGCATCTGGCTTTCACTGCCGTTTATCAGCATAACAGGGTAAGTCTGCTTTTCCCAAACGGCATAGAGATCCAGCGCCTCGCCATTGAGGTGCTGCGGATGCTGGATAAGAACGGAGGTCTCATCCTCATACACGGCCTGTCCGCCGCTTTCCAAGGCCCACCCCACAAACCGATGGTTTTCTTTGGCAAACGAATGGGCCGGCAGGGTATACGCCGTGCCATATACGGCGTCTTGCAAGTTGGCGTCTTCGCCCGTACCACCGTTGGCGTGCAAGTTGATGGCATACGCTTCGCCGGTATAATCGCGTTCGGTCCAGGTGGCGGTCAGCGTAACGACCTGATCCTTTTTGAAGGTGAGGTTTTCTACCTGTTGGCCGTCGGTCAAAATTTTGCCGTTCAGCATTTTCCAGCCTGCAAAAGTATAGTGCTCTTTGGTATATTCATTGGGCTTTAACGCCTGTGCCTGGTCATAGGTAAAGGTCTGCGGCTCCATGGCCCCGTTACCGCCGCCCGGTAGAAACTGCACGGTATATTGGATGGGCTGGTAAGCGGCGTACAACGTCTGCCCCTCTAGGCGAAGGGTCTGCGTTTTGCTGGGATCCAGCGCCTGGGTACGTTGAGGATCGGTATACCACACCGTTTGGTACCCGCTTCCCATTCCTTTGGGGAAGGACTGCTCCGCCAAAAACTCCGTCCACTGATACGACTGGCCATTGTTTGGCAGCTTGACGCTCTCCAAATTGTTGTAATAAGCGATAAAGCGAATGTTCATCGGATTTTGGCTGAGATCCAGCGTGGTAAGCAGATTCTCCCCCGCCGATAGGAAATCCAGGGCGTTGAGGTTTGTTAGATCCAGCGCAGTGAGCTGATTGGCAAACACATCCAAATGCGTTAAAGTATCATTGGCCTGTTGATTGGGCAGCGTTAGGCTGGTTAGCTGATTGTTGCCCGCATACAGCGCTGCGAGCTTTTTGTTTTGTGAAACGTCCAAGGTGGTAAGCCGGTTGAGTTCCACATGCAGCGTTTTTAGATTGGGAAAGTGCTCAATGCCGGTCAGGTCGCTGATGCCGGCATAGTTTAGGTATAGATAGGTTACGGCGCCAGCCTCCTCTGTGCTAAGGGTATCGTCCTCGTTTTTATCCAGGTTTTCTTTGATATAGGTTCGAAATTTTTCATCTGGAAATTGGGTGTCGTTGATCTCGACGCCCTGTGTTCCGCTTTGCTGTGCAAGCGCCAAAGGCACATTGCCCACGAGTAAGAAGCATCCCGCGAGAACCGTTGATAATAGTCTTTGCAGTTTGTGTTTCAAACTCATTCCTCCTTTTGTGATGCCGCTATAATAGCATAGTTTTCATACTAAATAAATATGATATTGGGCGGTAAGTTTTGGATGGTATTCATTGGCAATCTACTAAAAAAGGCCCGCAAAAGCGGGCCTTCCATGCGCGATTTTAATTTTCAAAGTATTGGGCCAATCGTGTGGCAAACGGCGCCAGCAGCCCCAGATCGAACAATATCTGTAACAAGCCGTAGCGATTGCGCAGCTCCTTGGCATACAATACGCCGTCCTCGATCTGCTGGGCGGAAATGCCCACCTCATGCGGGTTAACGGGGGCGCCATAGCCGGCTAGCATTTTGCGTATCTCTTCGCTTTTGGGCAGCCATACCTGGGCAAAGGCTTTCATGTCCGCAAAGTGCTTTTCTATGGCGTCGATACGGCGCAACACGCCCTCCGTGCTGTTTTTGCCTGTTTCACGTTCCAACGCCAATACACCCTCCGCCGCATCCGGATAAGCGCGCCGAATTTCCTTGGCCCACGTATCGAATGAACGTGTCTGGGCCGCCTGACGCGCAGCGGCAAAATCCACCGGCGTTTCCCATAGCCAATCGTACATTTTGGAAACGGCCACCGTTCCAATGCCAACTTTGGTGCCATGCAGCACGGCCTTTTTGCCTTCGTGTAGGAACATCATCTCCCAGTAATGCGAAATGTGATGTTCGCTGCCCGAGGCCGGGCGGGAATTTCCTACAAAGCTCATGGCAATGCCAGTCAAAACCAACGCCTCCATGATCTTGCCTACCGTCTGTTCATCACGGGCTGCGGCCTTATCAAGATTCTCCGCCACAGCTCGCAACGAAGTACGCACCATTTGTACGATGGCCTCACAGTAATACTCCCCGTTGATGATCTGCGCCATTTTCCAATCCGTCAGGCAGGTATATTTGCCAAGGATATCCGCAATGCCCGCCATAATCATGGGCATCGGCGCTTGGCTCAATATCTTTGTATCCCCAATGATGGCGTCCGCTACGCCCACCTCATAGGTGGTTTTTAGATTATTTACAATCAACGGCGCCACAGAGGAAGCAAAGCCGTCCATGCTGGGGGCCGTTGCTACGATGCAATACGGCATCTTTGTCTTAAAGGCGGTAAACTTGCATAGATCGTTGATCGAGCCTGTGCCCACGCCGATGAGCAGATCGCAGGCAGGGTCTAGCGCTATGAGAAGGCGTCCCAATGCAGATTCATCCGGAACCAACTCCTCATCTTCAAACATATAGGAGGCCACGCCAAGCCCCGCCTTTACAAGCAGCGTTTCCAGCTGCGCGGCCGCGGCCCTGTGCGTATGGACGTCGGACACCACAAACACCTTTTTCGCACCCAAGGCCATAGCCATATCCGGTGTCTTTTGCAGCGCATCCGGCCCGATCACGACATGCTTGAGCGAGGTGTGGTGCGCTTTGCCGCATTCACAGGCAAACGATTGATTTAAATAGTCCTGAATGGAAAATGTATCGGGTTGTATTTTCATCAGCGAACTCATCTCCTATTTGTATCATAGCCCGCGCTTTGCACAGGGTCAAGCGCGGGCTACATAAAAGCGCCGGGCCTTATCGGCCTGGCGCTTTTCCTTTGTCTTATGTTATACGTTGGTCATGGCTGCGTGCGCTTCCTTTAGGCGCTGGATGATGGGGATATGCTGCGGGCATTTCTTTTCGCAGGCCCCGCACTGCACGCAGTGATCGGCCGAGAGATCGGAAGAGCGTC
>UREB01000107.1 GCA_900546685.1 uncultured Eubacteriales bacterium
CTCTTCCGATCTATCTTTGCCGTAGCAAGATCCGGCCAATCTCCGCCGGTATAGATCAGCCCGTTCATCCCCGCCTCAACGCGTTGATGGCCAACGCCCTGCTCTTTGCATTGAATACTGCACTACCCGCAATGATGACATCCGCTCCATCTCGTATAACACTTTTTACATTATCCAAGTTGATGCCGCCGTCTACCCCGATATGCAGAGAAGGATTAACCTGCATTTGCCGGATCGCGCGTACCTTTTTGGCAACATCCGGCATAAATCTTTGCCCTCCAAAGCCAGGCTCTACCGTCATGACCAGCACCATTTCTACTTGTGTAAGCATATTCATCAAAATCAATTCCGGGGTTCCGGGCGAAATTGCAACGCCCGCTTTCAGCCCAAGACGATGGATCAAATCTACGCTCTTCTGTACATCCTGCTCTGCCTCCATATGCACGGTAATGATATCCGCGCCAGCCTTGGCAAAGGCCGGAATAAACCGAATGGCATCTTCCACCATCAGATGTACATCCAGTGGCAAATCAGTATGCGGGCGAAAAGCTGCTACCACATCAGGACCAAATGAGATATTCGGCACAAAATGCCCATCCATGATATCTACGTGGATCCAATCCGCACCAGCCTGCTCTAGAGAGGCTACTTCCATGCCCAGGCAGGAAAAATCTGCGGATAGGATGGACGGACTCACCAAAATTCTATTCATATCGTTTCCTCCATTTTTCTTGTACTTGCTGCAATATTTGTAGATACCGATGGTATCTGTCCGTGTCTATGCTGCCTTGTTCTACCGCTTGTTTGACCGCACAACCGGGCTCATTTTGATGCACGCACATATCAAATTTACATCGATTGGCATAATCATCATATTCCGGGTATAGGTCTCTAAGCATTTCAGGGGCCATGAGCGGCAGATCCATCAAGCTAAAACCTGGGGTATCCACGATCATACTGCCATGAGGACCGCAGAGCAGTTCTGCATGGCGCGTTGTATGCCTGCCACGGCTTGTTTTTTTGCTAAGCTCCCCTGTCTCGTAGGATGTGCCAGGCAAAAGCGCGTTTGTAATGCTGGTCTTTCCCACTCCGCTTTGCCCCGATAAGCAAATGATCTTTCTCGAAAATGCGTTTGTCAGCGCTTCTATTCCCTCTCCAGTATGGGTGGAAACCAAGAGCGGACTATACCGGCAATAGCTTTTGAGAAAACGCTGCTTTTGCTCCTCGGAAGCCAAGTCACATTTATTGAGAACAGCGCGCACTGGAATGCTTTCCCTGCGGCAATTTGCCAACAGCTTATCCAAAAGCAAGAAATCACCGGCCGGTTTCTGCATGCAAATCACTGCCCAAACCTCGTCCACATTGGCTACAGCGGGCCGCAGCATTTGATTCTTTCTTTGCAAAATCTCCTCAAAGAAGCCTTCCGTCCCAGGCGGCGGCACATCAAAACGCACACGATCGCCCGGTAGAGGGCGCTCCTCTTTATGGCGGAATTTTCCTCTGGGCCTAAGTACGCACTGCTTATTTCCTTCGTATTGAACGGTATAATAACCGCCGATACCTTTTAAGATCGTTCCTATTTTCATCTATACTCCTGGCTGCGGTGTAGAAGGCGCAGTCGAAGTTGCAATGACCAAATTGACTTCCGACTCCTTAGCCACCAGCTCATCAGCCGCCGGTACCTGGCGTATGACAGTACCGTCCGCTTCGGTCGCGGAAAACTGATAATTGATTATACCCGGCGTAAGTCCGGCTTCGCTGAGCCTTCTAGTCGCTTCATCCAATGTCATTCCTTGCACAGAAGGAACGCTTATTTTTTCCGGCCCATCGCTTACATAGATCGTGACCAGCGTTTTGGGGTTGACCATCGTTTGCGGTGAAATGGACTGCCCATACACCACATCCTCCGGCACATCATCATTGATTTGGTAGCTAAAGGAAATGGATAATCCAAGATCACTGAGCGCGGATTGTGCTTCGGCGCTTGTTTTGCCCCGCAGATCAGGCATTGCAATCATATCATCATTGGAGGACTGCCAAATGGCCCGTCCAATCATAAACAGTGTAACCAAAACCACGATGCAGCCCAAGAGCACCCATAAGATCCTGTGGATATTTTTTTTGGTTTTTCGATTGCTTTCTATGCTTCTATCGTTCCGCCGTCTAGCTGGCGGCGCCTGGTAGGGCATCTCTTGGGTGTCGCGAGGGAGGTCTGCAAAAGTGCCGTCAGGATCGTTCATAGCGCGTACCAAATCCCTGGCAAAGTCACCCGGCGTCTGATAGCGCACATTCGGATCTTTGGCACATGCTTTCATGACGCAGGCGGACAGGCTATGGGATATTTCTGGGTTTTTGCTTTGCGGAGAAGGGACAGATTCCTGTATATGCTTGATTGCCACAGAAACCGTCGTATCCCCTTCAAACGGGAGGCGCCCTGTCAGCATTTCATACATTGTTATTCCCAGGGAATATACATCGGTTTTCTCATCCGTTTCCCCGCCGCTGGCCTGCTCCGGTGCAATATAATGCACAGACCCCAAAACATTGTCGCTTCCCATTGTCATGGTGGAGGATCCCACAAATTTGGCAATGCCAAAATCCGTGATCTTTACTTCTCCTTCCGGCGTAACGAGAATGTTATGCGGCTTCAAGTCTCTATGAATTACGCCGTTATCATGGGCGGTTTGGATCGCTTCGCAGAGATTGAGCATGATCTGAATGCACTGGCGCACGGGCAGCTTACCCCTCATCCGTAGGATATCCTTCAGCGTAGGCCCATCGATATACTCCATCACGATATAGGGGATGCCGTAATCATTGCCTACGGCATAAACCTCAACAATGTTATTATGGCGCACACGCTGCATAGCCTTTGCTTCACGATCAAACCGTGAAACAAATTCGGTATCTTTGGTATATTCTTCACGCAGCACTTTGATTGCCACCGTTTGCTTTGTTTGCAGATCGCGAGCCCGATAGATAAACGCCATCCCGCCCGACCCGATTTTCTCTTCCAAAAGATATCGGTTTGAAAGAAGCTGACTCATTTTGAATCCCCCTCTCTCCTGGCCAAGCATATCGTAATGTTGTCCTTGCCACCATGCTCCAGAGCCAAACCCAGTAGAGCGCTGCCCTGATCTTCCAACGAGTTTTTATGATTGAAAATATCCGCAATCTCCTCGTCGCTGACCATATTGGTAAGTCCATCGCTGCATAACAGCAGCGTATCGCCAAGCTTCCAGTCGGCTTCGAAAAAATCAACTTCCAAAAATTGCTCGATGCCCACAGCCCGCGTGATAACATGTCTATATGGATGGGTCAGCGCCGCTTTTTCCGTCAGCTGACCGCTTTGGATGAGCGTCTGCACAAAGGTATGATCTGTCGTAATCTGCACAAGCCCATCTTCATTGAATAGATAGGCCCGGCTGTCACCTACATGGGCAATACAAACCATATGCTTTTTACAAACTGCTGCTGTTAGGGTGGTTCCCATTCCATACATCTTTTCACTTTCTGTAGACAGCATATGGATCTTATCATTGGCCTCAAAAAACAGCCTTTGCATCGTTTCAAAGGGATGATCCAGCATCTGATTTTTGCCTTCCATGGTCTGCATAGAAGTAACCATGGTACGCACTGCTAGCTGGCTGGCGATCTCCCCTGCATTATGGCCTCCCAGGCCGTCCGCTACACAAAGAAAAAACTGCGGGTCTTTCGGACGGCTTTGCGACGGCGCATAATAGGAATCTTCGTTTCCTTTACGGACCAGGCCCACATGGCTCTGTGCGAAATATTCAATCATATGCCTGCTCCTCTCGTTGTCTTTGCAGCCGAAGCTGGCCGCATGCCCCTGCCACATCATCCCCTTGGCGCCTTCTCACAGTGGCAGAAACACCAAGATCCGTCAGCACTTTCAAAAATGCTTGCACCTTTGCTCTGGAAGGCGGCTGAAAAGCACCAACGCCCTGGTTTAGCGGGATCAAATTGATATGCTTTCGGATGCCCTTTGTCAAATACGCCAATTCTTTTGCATGTGATAGGCCGTCGTTCACGCCGTTGATGAGCGTATATTCAAATGCCACCCGTCTCGAGGTCTTTTCTTCGTACCGCTTCATCGCCGCGATGGTCTCCTCAATGGAATACCGCTTGGAGATCGGCATGATACTACGCCGTATTTCATCGTTTGGCGCATGCAGACTTAAACATAGGGTAATGGGTAGCTGCTCCTCTGCCAACCTATCAATTTGGGGCACCAGCCCACAGGTAGAAAGCGAGACATGGCGAAGAGATAGACCCATCCCCCTATCATCCGATACGATTCGCAAAAAAGCAACGACGTTTTCATAGTTATCCAAAGGCTCTCCGCAGCCCATCAATACGACGTGGGTAAAGCTGTCCTCTCCCTCTTGTCGGCGAACGGCATAAAGCTGTCCACACAGCTCTCCAATGGTAAGGTTGCGCGCAAGTCCCAGCTGTGTACTAGCACAAAACGCACATCCCATCCGACAACCGGCCTGTGTGGAAATACAAAGCGTTCCACCGTGATGATTTTTCATCAACACGCCTTCCACTGCGTTCCCATCTTCACATCGAAACAAAAACTTTTTGGTACCGTCTGCGGATCTATGCGTCTGCTCAATTCGCATACCGCCAAGGCCCAGCGACGCCAGCTTTTGCCGCAAAGCTTTGGGAATGTTATGCATCTGCTCGACAGGCGCGCCCTTAGCACACCATGCAAAAATCTGTTTTGCCCGGAATGCAGGCTCGTTCCATGACAGCAACAGTGCTTGAATCTGTTCGTATGTATAATCGTATAACTTCAACTTATTTTCTCCATGGCACAAATGAAAAAGCCGTCTGTCTGGTGAATCTGCGGCCAAAGGCGAAGCATCCCCGATTTTTCATCTGAATGCCCGGGCATATTTTTCGGCAATGTAAGCGGCGTCAAATGAAATGCGGCATTGTTTGCCAAAAACCACCCAACAACGTCCTCGTTTTCCGTCTGTGTAAATGTGCAGGTACAGTATATCAATTTACCGCCAGGCTTCACGGACCGGCTAGCATTTTGCAAGATTTGCCTTTGCAGCTTTGCCAATGCGGCCGCATCCTCCTGCTTTTTATTCCATTTTACATCCGGCCTATGGCAGGCAGTGCCCAAGCCTGTACAAGGAGCATCCACCAAGACACAATCGGCTATCCCTTCAAATTCTTCAAACGGTTGCGTTGCATCATGCTGTGCCGCAATCACATTGGGCAGCCCCAGCCGCTCTGCCTGCGCCGAAATCAGCGCCACACGATGTGGATGTAGATCAAAAGCATACACCTTGGCTTCAGGGCATTGCTCTGCTATATTGCAGGATTTCCCGCCAGGCGCAGCGCAAACATCCAATATGATGCCTCCATTCAAAGCCGCCTGGTTTGCCGCAACCATGCTTGCTAAGCCCTGTAAGCTGATTTTCCCCTGCCGATAAGCCTCCATAGCCGGTATATTTTCGGCCCCTTCCAACGCATACGCTCTTGGGTCTGCCCACATGTTTTTAGCTGTAATTCCGCCAGCCTTAAAGATAGCCTCTATCTCTTCTCTCGTCGTTTTGGATGGATTGATGCGCACTGTTGTGGGCTGCGGCGCACGATACTTCAAAAATGCACATGCCTGCTCTGCCCCCAATAGGGAAAAAGCCTGCTCTACGGCAAATTTTGGCCAACTATACCGGACCGAATAAAAACCCATGGGATCGTTTTGCTCTTCCGGCCAGGGGATCTGGTCTTTTTGGCGGGCCAAATTTCGCAGAACAGCGTTGACAAACTTTCCTTGCGCGCCCTTGCCGAACGCTTTACAAAGTTCTACGCTCGCATGCACAGCCTGCGCTTCTGTATTATTGCCAAATAAAATCCTGGCTGCGCCCAACCGCAAAATGTTTTTGACGGTGCGCCCAGCCTTATTCAGCTTGGTCAATTGCATCAGAGCAAAATCGACGGCCTGACGATTTTCCACCGTTAGCTTAGAAAAAGCAACCGCAGTACTACGATCAGCCCCCGTTAGGTTTTTTCTATGCAATACTTCTGAAAGTGCCTGCCCCATATACGCTTGCTCGGTATCCATATACTCCAATATTTCTACCGCAGCAGATCGGAAGAGC
>UREB01000108.1 GCA_900546685.1 uncultured Eubacteriales bacterium
ATCTTACCTTTGAAGAGATTCGGGACTATCTGCATGCGCATTGGCAGTCTGGCGATCTTGTCGTTGCCGTAGGGTCTGGCGACGTGTTCAAAAAAGTACGCATTGTATTGGAATAAAAAAAGCAGCCGTAGCTGCTTTTTTTATTGGGGAGCATGGTCGTTTGGCTCGTTTTTTCTTGATTTTTAAGTATAGGACTTGTTTCATTAGACAAAATAAGGTATGTTCAGAAGAGACTTACTATAAAGGAGGATCTAGCCATGAATGCGCGTGATGTACGCAAAATCGCAAACTGTGCGTTATATGTAGGCGTTCTTTTGATCCTATTTGTTTTTTTTTAGATAATTTCTCCGGCGTTCTTGCCTTTATCGGCAAGGTGCTCAATGTTTTATTTCCCTTTATCTTAGCATTTGTCATGGCCTATTTGTTGAATCGGCCCATGATGTTTTTTGAAAAGCTCCTCTCCAAAACCAAACTGCCCAAAAAGGCAGTTCGTGCGCTTTCTGTTGCCATCGTGTACGTGCTGGTCATCGGCATTTTGGTATTTTTAATCATTTCCATCGTGCCGCAATTCATCGAAAGCATTACCACGGTGATAGACCGCTTTCCGCAGTACGTCGGCGGCATCAATGAAACGCTGAATTCCGTGCTGTCTCATTGGAATGTCACCCCGGATAAAATTACGGAAATCGCCGGCAGCTTAACCGAGCTGGGCGAAAAGGTTTTGGAATCGTTCGGGTTGATCTCCGTTTCTCTGGCTTCTGTTATGCAGAATATTACCAACAGCGCCATCAATTTTTTACTGGCATTGTTGTTGTCCGTCTATGTTTTATATGGCAAAGAAAACTTTGTGCGGCAGTCCAAAAAGATCCTGTATTGGATTCTTCCAGAATCCAAGGGGGATTTAACGCTGCTGATTCTGCATAACGCCAACACAATGTTTTCCATGTTTATCAATAGTAAGCTGTTTACCTCTCTGCTGGTAGCTGTGGTCATCTTTGTGGTATGTTCTATTTTTGGCGTTCCCTATGCGTTACTGTTATGCCTGATCATGGGCATCTTTAACCTCATACCGTTTTTTGGGCCGATCGTGGGCGGCATCATTTGTTTGCTGCTGCTCTTGGTCTTTAGTCCTGGACACTTCTTGTTATTCCTCATTACCGTAGTCATCGTTCAGGCGGTGGAGGGCAACCTGCTAATCCCCTGGCTATGCGGCAACAAGATGGGCCTATCCGCATTTTGGGTCATGTTTGGCATCTTGGTAGGCGGCGGCTTTTTCGGTGTCGTGGGCATGTTCTTAGGCGTTCCTCTGATGGCGGTTCTGTATTCGCTGTTTTCCTTTATCGTAGAGATTGGCTTGGAAAACAAGCGAGTCAGCCCGGACAAAATGGACGATTGAATCAAACATTTTCTCTATGAACAGCACGCTATATAGCGTGCTGTTTTGATTTCTTCGGTTTTTTCTCTTTTTCATTTCAAAACTCTGTACTTTTATGGTATGATACTTTTATTCAAAAGCCGGTATGCAAACGCTGGGCCATTTGGCCTTTCTTGTTTGCTTTCCTCATATAGAATCCCATCGGAAAATCTTTAGGAGGCATCTATGGCAAAGTATACCAAAGAACAGGTCATGCAAATGGTACGCGAAAACAACGTGCGTTTTATCCGTTTGCAGTTTACAGACATCTTGGGTTCGCTGAAAAACGTGGCGATCACCGACAAGCAACTGGAAAAAGCGTTGAAAAACGACTGTATGTTTGACGGCTCCTCCATCGAGGGCTTTGTGCGCATTGAGGAATCGGATATGCGTTTGTATCCGGATCTGGATTCCTTTGTCATCTATCCCTGGACGCCGAAAGAACACCGCATTGCGCGATTGATCTGCAATGTATATCGTCCGGATCATACGCCGTTTGAAGGCGATCCGCGCAATGTTTTGATCCGCGCGTTGGACCATGCCGCCAAAATGGGGTATTCCTTCAATGTGGGACCAGAGCTGGAATTTTTCCTCTTCCATACCAGAGAGGACGGCTCTCCTACGACGCATACACACGATGCGGCCGGTTATTTTGACCTCGGCCCTGTGGATATGGGCGAGGAGGCCCGTATTGCCATCTGTTTGGCCTTGGAGGAAATGGGCTTTGAGATCGAAGCTTCGCACCATGAATGTGCGCCAGGCCAGCATGAGATCGATTTCAAATATGCCGAAGCCTTGACCGCTGCCGACGACATTGTCACCTTCAAGCTGGCAGTCAAGACCATCGCGCAAAAGCATAAGCTGCATGCTACCTTTATGCCCAAGCCGTTGTTCGGCGTGGCCGGCAATGGCATGCACACCAATATGTCTCTTTTCAAAGATGGTAAAAATGCCTTCTATGATCCGGATAAGCAGTTTGGTCTTTCTACCGAAGCGCTGCAATTCATCGCAGGCGTGTTGGATCATGCCAAGGGCATCACGGCCATTGCCAATCCCTTGGTCAATTCCTATAAGCGTCTGGTGCCCGGCTATGAAGCGCCGGTATACATCGCCTGGTCCGCCCGCAACCGTAGCCCGCTGATCCGCGTACCGGCCGCGCGCGGCAATTCCACCCGCGTGGAGCTTCGTTCTCCCGATCCGTCCTGCAATCCTTATCTGCTACTGGCGCTGGTGCTTCGTGCCGGTCTGGATGGAATCGAACGCGGCTTGATGCCCCCCCTACCCGTAGATGGCAATATCTACCATATGAGCGAAGAAGAGCGCATTGAGAAAAAAGTGGGCAACCTGCCAGGTACGCTGGATGAAGCTATCCAGGATATGGTGAACGACCCGCTGATGCGCGAAGCCCTGGGCGATCATGTTTTCAATAAGTATGTAACGGCCAAGCGCTTGGAATTTGATAAATACCGTGTGCAGGTTCATCAATGGGAAGTGGATCGTTATCTGACCCAATATTGAGCAAAAAAAGGGAGAGCCGCTCTCCCTTTTACTTTTCAAAGGAGTGAAGAATGATGCTGCGTGATTGGGCCGCAGAAAAACAAGCTCGTGTTTCCTTTATACAATCCGTCCTGAAATCTTCCGGCGCCAAAGGCGTTGTCTTTGGCAACAGCGGCGGCAAGGACTGCTGTTTGGTAGGCATTCTGTGCCGCCTGGCTACGCCGCAGGTCACAGGCGTTATCATGCCGTGTTCTTCTAGCCGCAACTTTGGCATAGACCGCGACCATGCACTTTTGATGAGCAAGCAGTTTGGCATAGAGGCTGTTCAGGTGGATCTTACGGAAATCAAGACCGCATTTGTCAGCGCCATAGAGCCATTGTCGCCGCTCTCCGGTGCATCCGGGATGAATATCAACCCACGTCTGCGTATGACAACGCTGTATGCGCTGGCGCAAAGCAAGGGCTGCCTTGTGGCAGGCACCGGCAATCGTAGTGAGCGGTATATGGGATATTTCACCAAGTGGGGCGATGGTGCGTTTGATTTTAACCCCATTGCAGATCTAACCGCCACAGAAATCTTCGATTTTCTGCGCTATTTAGGAGCCCCTCCCGAGATCATTGAAAAGGCGCCCTCTGCAGGGTTGTTCGAGGGGCAGACAGACGAAAAGGAAATGGGCGTTACCTATGCCGCCATCGATGAATATATACTGCATGGTACCGGTCGGCCGGAGGATATTGCTATCATCCAGCGGGCACACAAAGCCACGCAGCATAAGCGAAGCGGCGCTTTGGTTTATAAAATGCCGGAGGAGGGGTAACCCCCCTTTTTCTTTGCACATTGACAATCATTTTTTTACCATGATACAATAGCCGAAAAACCAAAAAAAGAGAGATGGTCAAGCGATGCCCATTCGTATTCCCAATGCTTTGCCGTCTGCCGCGATCCTATCCAATGAAAATATCTTCGTGATGACAGAGGATCGCGCCACGACACAGGATATTCGTCCGTTGAAGATTGCGATCTTCAACGTGATGCCGACGAAGATCACCACAGAGACCCAGCTGCTGCGGCTGTTGAGCAATACGCCGCTTCAGGTAGATATTACTTTGGTACACCCGCAGTCCTATCTTTCCACCCATACGCCGTTAGAGCACTTGAAAACATTCTATAAAACGTTTGAACAAATTCAGTCGGAAAAGTTCGACGGCATGATCTTTACAGGCGCACCGGTGGAAAAGCTGGATTATCACCAGGTTGCCTACTGGGATGAATTGAAGATGCTCATGGATTGGTCATTGGAAAATGTCTTTTCCTCCATCCATATCTGCTGGGGCGCCCAGGCAGCGCTGTATCATCATTACGGCGTACCGAAATATGAGCTGCCGGAAAAGCTGTTCGGTGTATTCTCACACCATATTTTGGCAGAGCATAATCCGCTGCTGCGCGGGTTCGATGATGTCTTTTACATGCCCCATTCCCGCCATACCGAGGTGCGTAAAGAGGATATCGAAACGGTGCACGGCCTGGAGGTCGTATGTGAATCCGAAGAGGCGGGCGTAGGCCTGGCCATGACGCCGGACGGACGGCAGATCTTTATCACCGGCCATGGAGAATACGACCGGGATACGCTGCTATATGAATACCAACGCGATGTGCAGCGCGGTGCCGCGATCAAGATTCCTAAGCATTATTTCCAAAATGACGATCCTTCCCTACCTCCCATTGTGCAGTGGCGGGCGCATGCCAACTTGTTCTATTTCAATTGGCTGAACTTTGTCTATCAAGAAACCCCGTATGACATCGATGCCATCACGAAAATTAAAATACAGAAATAAAAAAAGAGCCGATGGCTCTTTTTTTATTTGCTGTGCAGCGGTAGATACCGTACCTTGGAAAATCGTTTGTATAGCAGAAAGGTAATCAATGAATTGACCCCGCTCTTGATTAGGTTAAACGGTAGAATGATCGGGAAGATCATCGGGGCCACAGCCGCACGCGGCATCCCCATGAAAATCGGCGTTACAAAATAATTCCATACCATCATCGACACCGTCATCACCAAACAACCCAATAGCAGCGCCACCACAGCTTGCTTTTTGGTTTTATGAAATTTATACCAGTTGCCCGCTACCAATACGAACGATCCCGTTGCAAAAATATGCATCAAGATACCGATAAAGCCGCTGCCAGCGCTTACCGTCATGCCCTGAATGATGGACGCCACCACCGTCAGCGCAAAACCGGCCAGAGGGCCATAGGCAAAGGTCCCCAGAAAAATGGGGATGTCTGCCGGATCGTATTCCAAAAATGCCGCGCTTGGAAAGATAGGAAATCGAATGAGCATCAGCATGACGATGGAAAGCGCAACCAACACTGCCATCATAACGAGCCGCTGGGTGTTTTGCTGGCGGTTTTTGTTCTTCTTGTTTAGATCAACGACGAACAAGACGACCAAAAACAACGCCAATACCGACCAAAGGATGATCTTTGTAGATGTGTTCATGTTTTCTCTTCTCCTTTTTTGCCTGCCCGATGGAGAAAATGAAAAACCCTTTATCCAATACGAATAAAGGGCGCACAGAAAACAGTCCTCTGTGTTGTTTCTTTCATCCGGACTATACCGTCGGTACTGGATTCTAACCAGCTCTGCCAAAGCTCGTGGACTTGCCGCCTATCAGCGTTTCACCACCGGTGAGGAATTGCACCTCGCCCCGAAACAGACAATCTATTTTTTTCAATTATAGTGTGAGCGGTTGCTATCTGTCAATCCCCGTCCTCCTGCCATCCCTTGCACACATCAACCCACGCTAAGCTGTGCGCATAGGTAGCCAGCTCGTCACACGTCAGCTCAATGGCAGAGTTGCTGCTACCGGCTGCCGGATACACCGTTGCAAACCTTTGCAACGATACATCCAGATAGCATTCAACCCGCGAGTCCTCAATGGCAAACGGGCATACACCCCCCACAGTATGTCCGGTATATGCCAGCACTTCCTCCGGAGTCAGCATTTTGGCCTTTAAGCCAAAGCACCGTTTAAATTTTGCGTTGTCTATCTTTGCATCTCCTGCTGCAACGATCAAAATGCCCTTTTCTTCCTTTCCCTTAAAGGATAACGTCTTTGC
>UREB01000109.1 GCA_900546685.1 uncultured Eubacteriales bacterium
CCACGTGCTCTGTAGTGTGCCTGCTTCCTCAAGTACATTCTAACAAATTACGACTTGCTGCGTTAGAGGCACTTTGTTTCATTCTCTTTGGTGCCTTGCAGCGCAGCGGAAAGGAATGGTCATATATATGGACAGACGCCAACAAAAGACACGGACAGCTATCTTTCAGGCTTTTGGTTCTCTCTTAGCAGAACAAAGCTACAGCCATATTACTGTGCAGGAAATTATAGACCGGGCAAATGTTGGGCGTACTACATTTTACGACCATTTTGAGACGAAAGACGAATTATTGAAAGCACTTTGTGAAAATCTGTTTGGACACATCATTTCCAGTGCAAAGGACTGTACCCATACGCACGGGCTTTACTCCAACAACAGCGCACCGGAATCCATATTTTGCCACTTGCTCCAGCACTTACAGGAAAATGACAACAATGTCCTTGGCTTGCTCTCCTGTGAAAGCAGTGAAATTTTCCTTCGCTATTTCAAGGACAGCTTGAGCAAGTTAATTCAAAGCCAATTTGTTAATCAAAATCGAAAGACAAATAAAGATATTCCATCGGATTTTCTTATCAACCACATTTCCGGCAGCTTTGTAGAAATGGTGCTATGGTGGATCAGAGGTCGTATGAAGCAGACGCCATCAGAATTAGACCGCTATTTTCGATCGGTCATTGAGCCGATATTATAAAAACAAAATGGTTTAGCGAAATTCTATTTTGTCTGCTCTTAAGAATGGAAAATTAACAGCTGAAAAAGCCCGATTTTAAGCCGTTTTTTAAGCCTAAACTTTGAGGGGCAAGGTGTTTGTACCTTGCCCCTCGATTTTGCGTTTGAAAGCGTTACGGACTTTATTGTATGGCTTTGGTTTATGCGAAAATCACTTCTGCGTTCACGATTTCCGCCGCCGCTTCACGCAGCGCATTCATCTTGCCTACCCATTCCATCGGCTGCTCGGCTTTGAGTTTTTCTGTTATACCTTCACGCTCCGCCATCTGTTCTACCAGCCGAAGAAACATATCTTTCGCCTGCCGGTCAATATCCGCAAGATAGCTGTTCAGCTTGCCGCTTGTGAGCAGGTTGGTGTAAAGCACCTTGCGGTGCTGTTTAAGATAGCGCAAATGTCGCTGTCCCCATACGCCGACAGACCTATTTTCTTCGGCGGGTAGTACAAGGTCAGGCAAATAGTAGTCGCCTTGCAGTGTGTAAGCGCCGCCCATTTGTTCAAATAATGTCTTTTTCATAACCTTAAACCTCCGTGATTCTGATTTTAAATTTTTTGACAGGCGCGTTGACTACTTTGATCAGAACATCATCTACTGCGTCCGTATATCTGCCTTCTGCCAGCAGTTTGTTCCGTAGCGAATTAAGTGAATTTAGAATAATTCTTCGTTCATTTTCATCAACCGCTATGTAGTGTTTTTGATTTCGCATATCCGTTTACCTCCTTCATCTTCATTGTAGCAAGGAAGTTTTTGCTTGACGAATGTGCGATTTTATTTTTGGGCATAAAGAAAGACAGCGTAAAAAGCATTTCTGCCTTCTACGCTGTCTTTCGCCTTTGCAACGCCCATAAGCTGTATTTTAATATTGTTTTTAAATTACTGCCTTATGTGGCGTTAGCAAATGCCATGGCCTTTTTTCATTTTTGTTTATTTATATTTTTTCTGTGCTTTTTGCCCTGCCCATGATTTCTTCCTTATCTGCAATATATATCCGCGAATCTTACGAGCCTATTCTCATTTCCCTCTTTGCCCCCTTAAAAAGAAAAAGGCCGGGAATAGTCCGGCCTTTGTTTTTTATTTGGTTTTTGCTTCTATTTTCTTTTTAAGCTTTTCAGAGGAAAACGCCAATGAAATGGCCATCGCAACCAAGAGCATACAAATGGCAACGATACCTTCGCCGGAGAACGAGAATCCGGCATTGGCAACCAACGGATAGATCGAGCCCAAAATCAGCCCCAGGATAGCAAAAAACGTAGCCTGCGGAAATTTTTTTAAACAAATATCAATGATCTTTGCCCCGCCTAAGATGCCAATGAGTACCCCAATGAGCACCGGAATCAAAATCAAGAGATTCATCGAAGATATGGCCGTCAATACCGTATTATAGGTTCCGAGGATCACCATAACCATCGATCCGCTTACGCCTGGCAGGATCATCGCTGCCGCCGCAATGGCGGAGCATACAACGAGCTTAAAAAACAACCCTGTGGTCAACTCCGTTGCAATCTCTCCCGACATCGCGCCGCCGGAAAAAGAGGATAGCACCAACATACCCGCCAAAAAGAGTAAGAAAGGAATAAGGCTGACAGGCTTGAACTTATCCTCCGTAGCACGTTTGAAGATCATTGGGATACTGCCCAAAATCAGCCCAATGAAAAAGAAATTGGTCGCCAGTGGATAGTGTATCAATAAAAACTCAATGAGCTTGCTGAAAGCTACAATACCGATGCCAGCACCGATTGCAATCGGCAGCAAAAAAGCTATACTCTTTTTGAACTCCTTGCGCAGATTACTCACAGAAGCAATCAGCCTATCGTAGATATTCAGCACCACAGCCATCGTGCCGCCGCTTACCCCCGGTATAATGTTCGCTATTCCTACGATCATCCCACAGATGATATAGAAAATCCAGTTCATTCTTCTCCCCTTCCCGGGCCCTGCGGCCGGTTTTCTCTCCTAAATCTATGCGCATACTCGCCGTGTTTTGTTAGGCGCCCCTCTTTTTAGCAAACACCCACTGCTGCTGTATCTTAAAGCTGCACATAAACAGCACGATATCCACTACAATCTTCACGATGATCTCGTCGATCCCCAGCAATCGCGTCAGGCCGCCCGTGAGGCCCATGGATAGCAAAAGCTGGCATACCGCCAACACCACATACCGCAGCAAAGATCTTTTATCCCCAGACTTAAATACCACATGACGATTCACCAAGTAATTGAAGTATGCAGAGATTACCCTCGCGCACGCCACTGACGTTTCTATACGCCAAGCAAAGCTCATGGGGAAGATTGCCTTGGTGAACAGCGAAAACAGCCCCAAATCTACCAGAGAGCTTCCAAAGGAGGACAAAGCATACTTTCCTAAGATCGCATAAATGCGCAGCGCATCCTTCAGCGGATTAAAATGTGAGGAGGCATTGCCCTCGATATAGATGGTCTCTATCGGCACCTCAATCCACTTGAGGTTATGCCGCGGGCATTCCACGAGCATATTCATTTCATATTCAAAGCGCTCGCCCTTTACCTCCATCATCCATGGCATCGCTGATTTCGGCACACCTCTTAGCCCAGTTTGGGTGTCAGAAAGCTTTTGCCCAGCTAAAAAGCCAAAAATAGCCCGTGTAATTTTATTCCCAAACCGCGATTTGAACGGCACATTCTCCTGTGAAAAATCCCGGCATCCCATCACCATCACATCCGGCTGGGCTTCCATGGCTTGTCCTACCTTCAAAATGTCCTGCGGACTATGCTGCCCATCTGCATCCGCCATCACAACGCCAGGCCTGTCTGGATAAAGATTCATAAAGGCATTGAAACCAGTTTTCAATGCCCTTCCCTTTCCAAGATTTATCGCATGGGTCACAACTTGGCATCCCATCTCTCTTGCTTGCTGGAAATAATGCTTGGTTTCCTGCTTACTACCGTCATCAATCAACAAAATATCCTTAATTCCGATACTATGCAGTCCTTCCAGCAGTTTTATCAACTTCTCGTCCGGATTCAAGGACGGGATTAGCACAACGCTTTGCAAAACAAAACTCCTTATTATCCACTTGTTTTCGCTAGAAAATCCTGGAATTTTACTTTTTTTATTATACCAATTTTATCTTTTTTTACAACCTCTATCGCCATTGATTGCGCAAAACCGCAAATATATGCAGATCCATCAGCGTCTCCCGTTTATAAGCTGCCTGCCTTAACACCGCCTCTTCATGAAAACCGGCTTTTTCCGCTACGCGCATGGACGCTGTATTGGGGGCCAAAATGCTTGCAGAAAGCCGCCAAATCTCAGGGTGGGTGGAAAACACCTCCGTACAAAATCGGTGCAGTGCTTTTGCTGCAATGCCCTGTCCCCAGTATTGCTGCCCCAGCCAATAGCCAATCTCCGCATTTCTGCTGTCTATATCGATGTGAAACATGCTTTCCATCACACCTGCCAGCTTATGATTCACCAGAACGCCACGCACCATGGACATGCCATCCTCTTCATTTTCCCGGCAGCACTGAATAAAACTCAGCGCATGCTCCGGTAGATATGGCGATGGAAACCTATCCCTCAAATACCGATATACATTTTCATTGTCCGCCATCTTTGCCAACGGTACTGCATCCTGAATGCAAAGCGGACGTAAAAGAATCTCCATTTCTTTCTATCCTTATCTCTATTTTCTCGTTTCTATATAGTATACTAACCCCTTATAAAAGAAAAGGATGCCCTCTTATATACAATCTCTTATTTCCGAAGCAACACAAATAAGGTTGCCCAGGCAATGAATTATTTTTCCTTATAGGCCTTGCCATGCGCCCACAACTTCGCCATTTTTGTTGCTTCCAATGTCAAACGGCGTGGAGATGGTAGCACAACTACGCAAAGACTCTTGAGGTAAACAAGACAAAATTTGTACAAAAAAAAGGATGGCAGCCGCCATCCTTTTAAGGTTTTGTTTAGATGTTCGGGAAGTACTTCTGACGAATCGGTTCCCATTCTTCAGAGCCGGTATCCGGGTTTACCTGGAAGAAGATCGAGCATCCCTTATCTTCGATCTCTTTCAGCTGTTTGGCATCGGCCTCATCCAGCGTGATCGGTCCGTGAACGTTGACACGGCCAGGGCCGCCGCCCAAGCCACCAACCTGCAGACGCGGGAAGGTAAAGCCAGCATTGTAGGCATTGTACATCGTTACAACGTTCTTGAAGATGACCATGATCGGTCCTACCGAACCAAATTGGTCTTTCTGCCACTGCTCACCGGCTTGTTTGGTGCTGATAAGATCGAACTTAACTCCCGGAGGAGCCGCCATAACCAATACTTTGCTCATGAACGGGTCAGCGGAAAATTGGTCATCGACCATGATGATGCGGGTACAGCTGAGACGCTTAATCCATTGCGTAACAACTTGGCCGTGAATCATACGAGCGTCGATACGTACGAGTGCTAATTCTGCCATAAAAAGTCCCTCCAATTGATTTATAAAAGGTCCTGGCCGGGTTCAACTTGTCGGTTGATCTGGGCTCTAAGACCAAGACTTGACTGTTTTCCCCTTGCCTTTCAAATGTATTTATACCACTTTATCGCTTTTAAGTAAAGTCTTTTTTTCACATTCTAGTGTTTTAGTCACATTTTTGTTCGTATGTTAACTATTTATATGGGGTTCTTAACATTGTTTGCCACTTTTCCCCATGGTACAATGATAAAATAAGGAGAGGATCGCATGCCTGTATTGCAGAAAAACCAAACCATTACCCTAGAGATAGATGGCTATACCGCAGAGGGGGCAGGCGTAGGGCATTTTGAAGGAATGGCCGTCTTTGTGCCCGGCACATTGATGGGGGAAACGGTACAGTGCCATATCATCAAATGCGCCAAACGATATGCCGTGGGAAAATTGCGAAATATCCTAGCATCTTCACCGCGCCGCACAACGCCACCCTGTCCTGATTTTGGGCGCTGCGGAGGATGTGCTTTGCAGCATATGAACCCCACCGAGCAGCTGGCCTTTAAACAGCAGCGTATCGCCGACGCCTTTTCCCGCATCGGCGGGCTTTCCATCGTTTCGCTTCCTGTTTTGGGCATGGCAAACCCGGTGCGCTACCGGAACAAAGCCGCCTTCCCTGTTGGGCGAGAAGCTACATCGACACAGATCGGTCTGTACGCTGCCCGCAGCCACCGCATCGTCCCGATTGAGGATTGCCTTCTTCAGTCGCCGACTACAAAAAAAGTCTTGAGTATCATCCGCCGGTATATGGAGGGATTCCATATATCT
>UREB01000110.1 GCA_900546685.1 uncultured Eubacteriales bacterium
AATATCCAGTCCGCCCTTTCGATGGGCACGCGCACCATCATGATGAATGCCGGGCGCATCGTGCTGGATATCGCCGGCGAAGAGCGCGCGCACATGACCGTGCCGCGCCTGTTGGAGCTGTATCAGCAGAAAAGCGGCGCCGCGCTGGATACCGACCGCATCCTTCTCACCCAAACCCAATGATAAAAGGAGTCTTTCCCATGAGCAAAAAAATCTGTTTGCACACCCAAAACGCTCCCGAGGCCATCGGCCCGTATTCCCAAGCCATCGAGGTAGGCGGCCTGGTCTATACCAGCGGCCAGATCGCCCTTGTGCCCGAAACCGGCGCCCTGGTGGAGGGCGGGGTGGAGGCCCAGGCCCATCAGGTCTTCAAAAACCTCGAGGCTGTCCTCTCTTCTGCCGGCTGTACGTTTGAAAACGTCGTCAAAACCACCGTGTTTTTGACGGACCTGGCGGACTTTGCCGTTGTCAACGAAATCTATGCCCAGTACTTCCCAGAACCCTGCCCAGCGCGCTCCTGCGTCCAGGTAGCCGCCCTGCCCAAGGGCTCTAAGATCGAAGTGGAACTCATCGCCGCCAAATAACGCACAACCAAAAAGGAGCCTAAATAGGCTCCTTTTTGAATGCGCATGGGCTATCCCGTATCGCGTTTGCGTCTTCGCCCTGCCTGCCGCGCGTATCGCAGCTTCTTCAGTGAGGGCATACCTCTCTCTTTGCGGTCAGATCGTTTTCGTACAAATGCCCCTCCCTATCCGTGTCATATATTTTGTCCTCCATTTTCTACCATTACATAGGCACCAATGCCTTTCTCCATTGTTTTCAACACGCGCTTTCCGCCGGGTTGCAGATTCATACTAACAATCGTATCATAGGCCGCATACACCATCTCATCTCCTACCACTACACAGGCATCTGCATATGGCACGATCTCATACTCCTCCCCGGTTTGAAATGAACCCTAAGGATACACCCCGATAAGATACGGGATAACTTTCCTCCTGATTCGCTGCGCATCTCCTTCTTCTTTTTCATCCTTTTCGCTCTTTTCCTTTATCCGCAATTTTTGCGCTGTGGTCAACGGGCTTTCGGCTTTTTATTTTCTCTGCATACAAAAAAAGAGCCTTTCGGCTCTTTTTCATCGCATTTTATAGCAATTCTTCCAGCGAGCGCACGCATTTGTCCGCCATCTGGCACATCAGCGGCCATTGATAGGCCGATGTCTCGTCGTACACGCCCACCGTTTTCATGCCCGCGCCCTTAGCGCCGCGGATGCCCTTTACAATATCCTCAAAGACCACACAGCAATGCGGCTCCACATCCATACGCTCGGCCGCCAATAGGTAGAGATCCGGAAACGCCTTGTCCCGGCTTTCGCCCACCTCTGCAAAGGCGGAAAACAGATCATAGATTCCCAGCCGCTCTAGGCAGGGCGTATACTGCGCTCTTTCCAGCGCCGTGGCCACGCCCAAGCGCCAGCCTGCCCGGCGCAGCTTTTGCAGCAGCGCCTTTGCGCCCGGCTTTAGCGGCACCTCTGTCTCGTATGCTTTCTGCACCATAGCCCGCCAGCGCTCCATCACCTCGTCCGGCGTCATGGGCAGCGAAAACCGGCGCACGGTATACGCCGCCGAATCCTCCAGGCTCATCTCCGCCACGGCGCACACATAGTCCTGCGGGGCGGCAATGCCGTGCGCCGATAGAAAGTCTATATCCACCTGCTCCCATACCTGCATGGAATCCAGCAGCGTGCCGTCCAAATCAAAAATCGCGCCTCGGTTCATGCGTTGCCCTCAAAGATGGCGCGCAGCCGCCGGGCCGCCGCCTGTATATCCGGCTGCGCGATGATGGCGCTGACCACCGCCAACCCGTCCGTCACGCTCTTGGGAAACTGCGGCGCCGTGGTCTCGTTGATGCCGCCGATGACTACGTTTGGCAAATCCACTTCGTTTCGGATGCGCTTCAGCGTCTCAAACGATACCACCTCCGCGTCCTCCTTGGTAGATGTGGCAAACATCGCGCCGATGCCCAAATAATCCGCGCCGTCGCGCTTGGCCTTTTGCGCCTCTGCCACGCTGCCCACCGAGACGCCCACCAGCTTATCCGGCCCTACAATGCGGCGCACCGCATCGGCCGGCAGGTCGCTCTGCCCCACATGTACGCCCGCCGCATCCACTGCCAGGGCAATGTCCACCCTGTCGTTGATAATCAGCGGCACATTGTGCTTGTCCGTCACCGCCTTGATGCGCAGCGCCTCGTCGTAAAATGCGCGGCTGTCCGCCGTCTTTTCCCGGAGCTGTACCATCGTACAGCCGCCCAAAACCGCCTGCTCTACCGCCTCTGATAGCGTATCGGTGCTCATCAGGTCGCGGTCCGTCACCAGGTACAGCGTATGCTCAGCGTTCCACTTCATGCAATTTCGCCCACACTTTCACCGTTTCGCCGTCCATCCGGCTCACCGCATCAATGATCCCAATATGGAAGCTGCCCGTCCCACGGTCGGCCTGGGCTTCGTAGGAGATCTCCCCCGCCATGCCCATCGTGGCAATGCCCGCTACCGTCGCGGTAAACGCATCGCGGTTTGCCCCGCAATAGCTGCCCACCAGCGCGCTGGTCATACAGCCCGTACCCGTGACCTTGCCCAGCAGCTTCACGCCGTTTTCGATCTTGGCCACCCTCGTGCCGTCCGACACCACGTCTACCTGGCCGGTAATGCCCACCACGCAGCCCAGCTGCTTGGCTACCTTTTTGGCAATGGCCACCGCGTCGTTGTCCGCATCCGCCTCGCCGGCGTCCACGCCCTTGGTGTTGCTCTGTTCGCCGGCAATGAAAGAGATTTCCGAAAGGTTGCCGCGCAGCACCGTCAGCTTTACTTCCTTGAGCAGCCGCTCCGTCGTCTCATTGCGCAGCGCGGATGCGCCCGCGCCCACGGGGTCCAGCACCACAGGCACGCCGGCCTGGTTGGCGCGTTTGCCGGCCTCCACCATCGATTCCACCGTGCGGGCGTTGAGCGTGCCGATGTTCAAAACCAGCGCACCCGCGATGGAGGCAATATCGCCGGCCTCCGCAATGTCATCTGCCATGATGGGGGACGCCCCCACCGCCAGCACAATGTTTGCCACGTCGTTGACCGTCACATAGTTTGTGATGTTGTGGATCAGCGGACACTGCGCCCTCACATTTTCCAGCGCCTTTGCCACATCCTCCATCAGTCTGTTCTCTTCCATATCATTGTTCCTCCTCTGCAAACTTTACTTCCAGCCCTTCCAGGATGCGGTTGGTGGTGCGCATGGCACACATCTTGCCGCACATCGAGCAGCTGTGCCGGTCCTGCGGGGGCTTGCTTTCAAAATAGGCTCGTGCCTTCTTACCGTCCATGGCCAGGGAGAACATCTCCTCCCAATCCAGCCTGCGGCGGGCAGCGCTCATCTTGTCGTCCCAGTCCCTGGCGCCCGGCAGGCCGTTGGCCACGTCCGCCGCATGCGCCGCGATCTTTGCTGCTATGATGCCGTCCTTTACATCCTGCAGATCCGGCAAGCGCAGATGCTCGGCCGGGGTAACATAGCATAAAAAGTCCGCGCCGCTCATCGCCGCCACCGCGCCGCCGATGGCGCTTGTGATATGGTCGTATCCCGGCGCCACGTCCGTGACAATCGGCCCCAGCACATAAAACGGCGCGCCGTAGCACAGCCGCTTTTGCAGGCGCATATTGGCCTCTACCTCGTTTAGCGCCATATGCCCCGGGCCCTCTACCATCACCTGAACGTCCGCCTGCCAGGCGCGCTTGGTCAGCGCCCCCAGCTCGATCAGCTCGCTGAGCTGTCCGGCGTCGCTGCTGTCGTGGATGCTGCCGGGGCGCAGCGCATCGCCCAGCGAGATCGTCACATCGTATTCGCGCAAAATATCCAGCACATCGTCGTAATACTCATAGAACGGGTTTTCGTTGCCCGTCATTTCCATCCAGGCAAAAATCAGGCTGCCGCCACGGGATACGATGTTGGTCAGCCGCCCTGTGCGCCGGAACGCCTCCACCGCCCGGCGGTTGATGCCGGCATGGATGGTCATAAAGTCCACGCCCTCCTTGGCGTGTGCTTCGATGACGCGCATAAAATCGTTGGCTGTAATCTTCTGCAAATCCTTTTCCAAATAGCCGATGGCATCGTACATTGGCACAGTGCCAATCATCGCCGGGATCTTTTGCACCAGCACCTCTCTAAAATCATGCGTCTTGCCGTAATTGGAAAGATCCATGATGGCCTCTGCGCCCATCTCAACGGCCATCTCCGCCTTTTTCAGCTCCTCGGTATAGTCCATACAGTCGCCGGAAATGCCGAGGTTTACGTTGATTTTGGTTTTCAGCCCTTCGCCGATGCCCTCGGCAGACAGGCACGTATGCCCGATGTTGGCCGGAATGGCAATCGTACCCTTGGCCACGCGCTCTAAAATATACTGCGCATCTCTGTGCTCCTTTTTGGCTACCAGCGCCATCTCCGGCGTCACAACGCCCTGCTTGGCCGCCTGCATCTGTGTTTTGTACCTCATCGTGTCATCCCCTCAAAGCCGCCTTTTTTGTATAGGCTGTAAAAATGGTGTGTCGGTCCGTGCCCGTGCCCAATGGGCAGCGCATGCGCAATCGCGCCCGTGATATACCGCTTGGCCGCCTTGACCGCCTCGGCCCGCGCCATGCCGTTGGCTAGGTTGGCCGCAATGGCGGAGGAAAAGGTGCATCCAGTGCCATGGGTATTTTTCGTATCAATGCGGGGGCTTACAAACGTTAGAAACGATTTTCCGTCAAACAACACGTCCGCCGCCTCTTCGCCCGTTAGATGGCCCCCTTTGATCACTACACTCTTTGCGCCCATCTCCATCATCATTTGCGCCGCCTTTTGCATGTCCTTATCGCGGCGGATGGAAAGCCCGGTCAGCGCTTCGGCCTCCGGCAGGTTGGGCGTCAGCACATCTGCCAAAGGCAGGATCAGCCGCTTCATCGTTTCCAGCGCCTCCGGCTGCATCAGCGCGCAGCCACCCTTGGCCACCATCACCGGGTCGATGACGACGTGCTGGGGCCGGTATTGCGCCAGCTTGTCCGCTACGGCGTGCATCTGCTCTATGCCGCTGAGCATCCCCACCTTTACCGCGTCCACCTCAATATCGGTAAACACCGCGTCGATCTGGTCGCAGATTACTTTGGGCGAAATGTCCTCTATGGAGATCACGCGCTCTGTGTTTTCCGCCACGACCGAGACGATCACGCTCATCCCGTATACGCCGTGGGCCGCAAAGGTTTTCAAGTCCGCCTGGATGCCGGCGCCGCCGCTGCAATCCGAGCCTGCAATGGTCAATGCATGTTTCATGGTTTTGTCCCGCCTTTCTGGATAGAAAAAATGCCTCCCGTCTCCGGAAAGCATTGCAACTGAAAGAATGTTCGTTTTCAGATGGTTTGATTCCCTACCACGGTCTTAACCGACAGGTTCTAAGGGTCAGGTTTTACCTTCTCAACCCCAAAGGGTTCCCCTACAAAAGCCATGTTTATTCTATCCAATCCGCTAAAAAAAGTCAATGAAGCGGCAGGGCATCTTTCTAAGAACCGTCAAGAGCAGAAACCGGGGACGGGCAAGCGAAAGAGCGGTATGTGGTGTTTTCTCAGACTTCTCCCTGGCCGAACCTGCAAGCCGCCCAGCCTACGCACCTGCTACAACAAGCCCGGCGCGGTGTAGGGCCGGGCGGGCCAAACAGTATAATCACGCTAGAAACGTAAAACCCCTTCCCCCCTCGAAGGAGTCCGGGGCGGGCAGTGCCCGCTCCCTTGTCCGGCCCAAGAGGCCTGCGTTGCAGGGGGAAGTGCCCCGGGGAGAGGCCATACACATCAGCGCCCCTTGGTCGTTGGGCTGTGCCCGCCGCCATGTCTGGTCCGGGAGGTCTGCATTGCCGGAGACAGTGCCCCGGGGAGAGGCCATACACATCAG